>JBBQYD010000262.1:0-7607 GCA_038209025.1 Verrucomicrobiota bacterium
CGCCCGTGGTTTCCAGTGCCCACGAGTTTTCAGCGTCACCAGGCGTTTTCCCTTTCACGGTCAAAGCGCGCAGGAAGTACAGGATTCGTGGATGCTGCGTGGCGAGCAGTTTTTCGTACATGATGTCGTCCATCGCGGTGCTGTAGGCGTTGCCTTCCTTCGTAATGCTGTTAAGGGAACGCGCCGGAATGAACAGCTCGGCCCGCGCCGGCACCGGTGAACCGGCGGCCGCGGATTTGAGGTCTGCTGGGATTTCGATGAATCCCCCGATGAGTTTGCCGGTCACGCGCCAATCGTGCAGGGTGGAGGTGCCCTCGATACGCACCGTGCCGCCGGGACGAGCATCGTAGCGCACCAGGTCGCCGGTCAGCGGGCGAGCCATGGAGGCCGGGTTGGTGGCGTCCAGCATTGCGTAATCCGGTTCCGGTGGCGGCGCTTTTTTGCAGGCCGAAAGGCCCAGCGCAAGGATCACCGATACGGACCCAGCCAGGACTGTGCGCGTGAAGAAAAATGGGGTTGTGGTCGCGCTGATCATGGGGCGAGGCTGCAAACAGAAATCCAGGCTGTCAAGCGGCAAGTTTTTTGACAACGGCAAGGTTGCGGGTCTGACCTTCCTTCGGATGCTCCGGGCTGACGAGGAGGGCGCGCACGTTGTCGCGTTGCACGGTCAAGGTCGTGAAACGCTCTTGGACGCCACCCCTTTAGGATCCGACCGCGACACCGGGCCTCCGGAAAGCTTTCCGGCTCAGGTCACAGAATTCAGTTCTGACGCTACGATGCACACTCCGTCCAACCGGGCAGAATGGCGATTCATCTTTTCGACGATCCGGTTGCCGGAACTCCTTCAGAGCCCATGCTGCTGAAGGAAGTCACGGTCTTATCAATTCACGGCTTCGAGGTTCGCTGCAGCGCGCCCAAGGCTGCAAAGGCAAACAGCATGAATGCCAGCGTCGAACCACCGTCAGGCACCACCCTGGTATAAGGGAGGCCACCACCACCTAATGAACCACCAGGTAATGGAGGATCCCCAATGTTGCGCAGTTCATCCATCCAAAGGTTGGCATACGGGCCATCGGTCGGGGCGAGCGTGGCATCAAACCCAAAACCTGAAGCAAAGGGTTGGTATTCGTTCCCTCCAAAACGCTCATTGTACCCCGCCGGAGCAATCGTTTTCTGCGGATTCGGTTCGAGCAGGTCGCGATCATACCACTGGAGTACCCAGAGGGATTGGAAGGGGTTCATGCCGTATAGGTTGACGTAAGCGGCGTTGTCGAGGAACCGGTAACTCCAAGTCTCGGGCGACTCGATGTTAGAAAGCACGCCTGGGTTATCGAGCGGAACCTCGTAGCCAATGATGAGAGGCCAAACCTCTCTGAGAGGGTCGGCAAAAAACTGCTGCACAGAGTCATTGTGAACGGTGTACTCGTATCTATAAACGCCGCTTGATGGGCCGGTTACGGCCGTAGTAATATGCGAGAGACGCTGAACTGCTGGTGGATCTTCGATGACGGCGACACCAGCGCAAAGCCAAGGAGATAAAATGAGGCCTCCTAGCAACAATGTGCTGAACGTATTTTTACTCATAAAAGTTCCTGTTCTTTTTGTTTTAGATCAAAGCCTGGAATTGCTTAACTAATAGCAAATTTCAAGCCACAATAAGGCCGTCGCACAAGGTTTTGACTATGAACATCTTGCTAAACGTATCTCGAAACCTCTTTTTTCAAACTGTAATATACGCCGACACCATGACACTGTTACCCACTCTAATCTTCTCAGGGATGCTATTTAAGTAATTCCAGAAACGCATCTTACATTACTCTTCTTCGTTGGAGGCGGACTGTAAACTAATTCGACAACGAATTGAACGTGGCGGTCATGTAAAAGACCGGCGAAACCGAGTAATCAAGCCCGGTAACAGGCGTGCGCACCGACAAATTGACAAAGGCGCCGGAGTGTTGCGATGCCACCGCCATATAGGCGCTGCCGCCCGTGCCAACCCTCGTGTCCGTGGAATCGAAAGCCGAGGGCACATAATAATAGAGGCCCCACACTTCACCCCGCCAACGGGCGGCAACCTCCACCGAGAGGGGCCAAAGGCCCGAAATTCCTCCGTTCAGCCAAGCGGGCTGGGTAAGCAAGACGTTTCTTGTCATGTTTGCCGTTGCCCCCAGCCTGGCCTTGTACATACTACCCACATTACCGTGACAAGCTGTCGGACAGAACCCCAGCAAGCCGCTCGCACCCGGGAAGCCGGGCACGAGCCGGTGAATGAATACGAGCGCGAACCCGTGCCGGAGCACGCGCGGCTCGGCCTGAAGAATTATATCGGCCAGTTTACCGGCGAACACGTGGCGGGCACCGAGTTGATGATCGGCCCTTTATTCCTGGCCGCCGGAGTGAGCGCCTTCGATTTCATTGCCGGCCTGCTGACTGGCAACCTGCTCGCCGTCCTGAGCTGGACGTTCTTCACCGCCCCCATCGCCACCCGCGCGCGCCTGACGCTTTATTATCAGTTGGAAAAAATCTGCGGGCGCAAACTCGTGACCCTCTACAACACCGCCAACGGGGTGATGTTCACCGTGCTGGCCGGAGCCATGATGACGGTCTCCGCCACCGCGTTGGGCGTTTATTTTAAGTTCGCGATGCCTGAGCTCAGCGATACCCTGCCCACCGGCATCGGATGGGTCGCGGCCGTCCTGGCCACGGGCGCGCTGTTCTCCATGGTCGCCGCATTTGGGTACCGTTTTGTCTCGCGTTTTGCGAACCTCGCCGCGCCCTGGATGGTGTTGATGTTTCTCGCTTTCGGAATCATCGGGCTTCGCGAGATGGGTTTGACCCGGGTCAGCGACTTCTGGAACACCGCCACCCAGACCATTTGGACAGGTGGCGCACCGCAGGCTGGGAAACTCAAGTTCACCTTCTGGCATGTGATGTTCTTCGCCTGGTTCTGCAACCTGGCCTGGCACATCGGCATGGCGGATCTCTCCGTGCTGCGCTTTGCGCGCAAGCCCTGGTACGGGCTGACTTCCGCGGCCGGCATGTATGTCGGCCACTTCATGGCCTGGATCGCTGCCTCTCTGCTTTATGCCGTCCAATTGAAACAAGACCCCGGGAATACCGCCGTGCTGCCGGGGCCGCTGGCTTATCGAGCGTGCGGCATCGCCGGACTCCTCTGTGTCCTTGCGGCCGGCTGGACCACTGCAAACCCGACGCTTTATCGCGCCGGCCTCGCCTTCCAATCTCTCAAACCGGGCTCCTCCCGGTTCAAAATCACGCTCATCGTTGGCCTCGCCGCTTCGGTTACCGCCATGTTCCCAATCGTGACCATGCGTCTCCTGGATTTTGTTGCGCTGTGGGGCATGATCCTCATGCCGATGGGCGCGGTTATCTTCATCGATTTCTGGGTCCTGCCCCGGCTGGGCATGGGATCCAACTTTGCCGAGGTCACGGGCCGAAGTTTCAATTGGGCAGCCGGGCTCGCCTGGGCGCTGTCCGTCGCCGCGTGCCTGTGGATGGTGCTGAGCGGGCGGGCGCAGATCTATTTTGTCAGCCTGCCGGGCTGGTTCCTGACTTGCCTGCTTTACCTCGCGCTTAGCGGGCTGCAGCAGCGGCGCCACGCCGCGCCGGCCGCCAAAGGAGCCGCATGAAAACCATCGCGAAAATCATCTCGTTCATCGCGCTCGCGAGCGCAGTGGCCCTGCCCCTGGCGTTCTTCGCCGACCGTCTCCCGCTGGCCAGCGTTCAATCGGGACTTCTCGCGGCAACCATCCTCTGGTTCGCCAGCGCGCCGTTCTGGATGGAGACGCGGCGATAGCGCACGCTCTACCGGCGCCAAGATACCGCGGGCACCACCAGACGTCGCCGCCCTTTCCAACTTGCTTCCGGTTATTTACCTTGGCCGGACCATGATCGAGCTATGGCTGCTGCCCGTCCTGTTCCTGGCTGCTTTGGTGGCGGGGTTCGTGGACGCCATCGCTGGCGGCGGCGGGCTGATAACCATCCCCGCCCTGCTGGCTTGCGGACTCCCGCCTCAATACGTGCTGGGAACGAACAAGCTCCAGGCCAGCTTTGGTTCCGGGGGCGCGGCCTGGCATTATGCGCAAGCCGGTGCGGTGCGGCTGGCTGACTGCCTCCGGCCCTTTGTTTTTTGCCTGATCGGGGCCGCCGCCGGGGCCATCACGGTGCAATTCCTGGAACCTGCCCTGCTGCGAAAGGCGATTCCCCTCCTGCTGATTGCCGTCGGACTCTACTTGCTCTTTCAACCGCGAGTGGGCGAAACGGACCTCCATCCGCGAATGCCCGCCGGGGGATTCGATTGTCTGTTCGGGCTGGGCCTCGGATTCTACGACGGCTTCTTCGGACCGGGCACCGGAACATTCTGGACCATCGCCTATGTGGTCCTGCAAGGCTACAACTTCACGCGCGCGACCGCTCACACCAAGGTCATGAACTTCGCCAGCAACATCAGCGCCCTGGCTCTGTTCGCCGCCGGCGGCAAAGTGCTATTGCTCCCCGGCCTGGTGATGGCGTCCGGACAACTCCTGGGAGCTCAACTCGGGGCGCGCATGGTGATGGCGCGCGGCACTCGATTCATCCGGCCGGTGTTCCTCATGGTGGTGCTGGCCATCACCCTCAAGCTCCTCGTTGACTCCTGGAGAGCCTGACCTCCAGCCCTCCTTGCTGCAGGCGGAGGCCGGGCGCCGCGGGTTTGCATCGGCCGAGAGATCACGCAACAGGCGGGACAGGTGGTCAAGCGGGAACGACCGCGCTGGCTGCGATTTTCGTGGCGTTTCCTGCAAACACGGCCTCCCTGCGCCCTAAATCATTGCGAAGCGGGCGCCGACCGGATAGGTTCATCAGGTCGAGGCATGCGATGGAACCTTTTGCCTTGTCAACAGCTCGTGAATCCGACGACCTCATTTGTCAATGCGCCCGGAACTCCGAAGAGTTCCGCCCAGCCGGCATCTTCTCCCGCCACCCAACTCCCGCAAGGCATGTCCATTGACGAATTGCGGGCCGACGACCGGCCGCTGGCAACGCTGCTGGCCAACGTGCCAGGCATGGTTTACCGATGCCTCAATGACGAGCGCTGGACCATGCAGTTTGTGAGTGAAGGCTGCGTTGAACTGACCGGGTATCGGCCGGAGGATTTGGTCGGAAACCAGCGGATTGCTTTCGTGGAGTTGATTCATCCGTCCGACCGAGGGTTGGTGCGCACGCAAGTTGAAAGCGCTTTGGCTGAGCGCAAACGGTATCTCATACAGTTTCGCCTGAACGCCCGCGACGGGGTCGAGAAATGGGTTCGCGAGCAAGGGGGTGGGGTATTCAATGCGGAAGGGCGGCTGCTTGCCCTGGAAGGTTTTCTGGATGACATCAGCGAGCAACACCACGCGCTGCAGTCCGCGCGTGATTCCGAACACCGGGCAAGGTTGCTATTCGAGTTCGCCCCGGAGGCGCATTACCTCCACGATCTGGAGGGCCGGCTCATCGATGGAAATCTGGCGGCTGAAGCCCTGCTTGGCTATTCCCGGCGGGAGTTGGTGGGCAAGAATTTTTTTGAGCTGAACCTGCTGGCGACCGTGGACCTGCAGAAGGCGGCGGCGATTCTCCAACGCAATCGGGTCGGCGAGGCTTCCGGGCCGGATGACTTCACGCTCCGCCACAAAGATGGGCGGCTCATCATGGTGGAAATTTGCACCTATCCGGTAAAAATCAAGGACCAGGTGATGGTGCTCGGGATTGCCCGGAACGTGGATGCGCAAAGAAAGGCCGTCGCGGCCATGCAAAGCTCCGAGAAGCGGTTTCGTTCCGTCTGGGAGCAATCAAATGAAGGCATGCGCTTAACTGATCGCGAGGGGCGCATCGTGGCGGTGAACGAAGCCTACTGCCGCCTGGTCAAGCTGCCGCGCGAAGAGTTGGTGGGCAAACCGTTCTCGGTCACATATCATGGCCAAGGCCCCAACGACGGCATGGACGTCTATACCCGTCGTTTCGATACCGGCGCTATTGTGCCCCGTTTCAGCACCTCCGCCAGGCTCTGGAATGGCGAAGAGCTTGGGCTCGATATTTCCAACTCCTTCCTGGAGGTTGGGGATGGGCAAAAGCTCGTTTTCACCACCTTCCGGGATGTGTCCAACCTGCAGCGCGCTGAAGCGTATTCGGCGTCGTTGTCCCGGCTCGGCCAAAGCCTGAGCGTCGCCAAAGGCGCGCGCGAGGCGGCCAGCATGATTTTGGAAACGGCGGGGACGGTGCTCGGATGGGATGCCTGCGCCGTCACGCTGTATGACCGGGCCCGGGATAAATCCTGGTCGGTGCTGAGCCTGGACACCGTGGATGGACAGCGGGTTGAGGAAACCGGCGCATCTGAGTCGGATGCGACCTCCGAGTTGATGCGGAGCGTGATCAACAACGGGGCCAGGCTCATCCTGAAAAATGACCCTTCTCAGATGGCTCCGGAAGGCAACCCGTTTGGCAACCGGTCCCGGCCTTCCGCATCAATCTTGATGGTGCCGCTCCGAAACGGAGAAGAGGTGGTCGGCGTTCTGTCCATTCACCGATACCAGCCAAACGCGTATGACCAGGCCAGTCTCGAAACCCTTCAGGCCCTGGCCGATCAATGCGGCGGCGCCATCAACCGCATCCGGGCACAGGAGGCGCTGGCCACCTCGGAGGCCGAGTTGCGAGCGCTGTTCGCCGCCATGACCGATGTCGTGCTGGTGCTGGATCGGGACGGCCGGTACTTGCACGTGGCGCCCACCAGTTCAAGCGGTCTGATTTGCCCCGCCAAGGAATTGCTCGGGCGCACGGTGCGCGAGGTCCTGCCCGAAGCGGATGCCGAACAGGTCATGGCCAGCATCCGCCAGGCGCTGGAACTGCACCAACCGGTGCGCATCGAATACAGCCTGGCCATCAGGGGCTCGCAAACCTGGTTTGAGGGAAACGTTTCCCCGCTCGCGCCGGACCGGGTGTTTTGGGTTTCCCGCGACATGACCGACCGCAAGCATCTCGAGAGCCAGGTTCGCCAGGCGCAGAAAATGGAGGCGGTCGGACAACTGGCGGGCGGGGTGGCTCACGATTTCAACAACCTGCTGGCAGTCATCCGCGGCAACGCCGACCTGGCCCTGATGGACAGCGAAGGCGAGGCCGCGAGTGAAACCCGGGAATGCCTGCAGCAGATCGCCTCCGCGGTGGATCGCGCCGCCACCCTGACCCGCCAACTGCTCGTGTTCAGCCGCAAGCAGGGCATGCAGCCTCGCACGCTGCTGCTCAACGAAGTCATCAGCAACGTCACCAAAATGCTGAACCGCATTATTGGCGAGCAGATGGAACTGTGCTGCGATTTGGGGTCCGATGTGCCGCCCATCCAGGCGGACGCTGGCATGCTCGAACAGGTGGTGGTTAACCTGGCCGTCAACGCGCGCGATGCGATGCCCCAGGGCGGACGGCTCACTATTGCGACCGCCAGCCTCGACGTCGGCCCTGAGCATGTGCGCCGCAATCCCGAGGCCCGGGTGGGGCGGTTTGTCCGCCTGCGCGTGCAGGACACCGGCGTGGGCATTTCCCCGGAGCACCTGCCCCACATCTTTGAACCGTTCTTCACCACCAAA
>JBBQYD010000263.1:0-7605 GCA_038209025.1 Verrucomicrobiota bacterium
GCGGCAGGATTTCAAATTCCCCCAGCACAACCTGCAGGAACGGTAATTGGACTTCCAAGGAGTGCTCCGGCGCATGGGCGGCGGCCGAATCATGGACCCAGGGAAACCGCTGAACAACTTTGACCAACCCGGCGTTTACGGGAACCCGGCCGAGCGGCGTCTCAAACTGGTCAACCCCGGGGGTGGCCAAACCTGTGACCGACAGGAAGTGCGCCGGGCCAACGATCACCACGTTACGAATTCTATCCCGCGCCTCGCTCAACCGGGCGTAGCCGGAGGCGGCGATGGGTCCTGAGTAGATCAGCCCGGCATGGGGAACCACCAGGGCTTTGGGCGCGGGGCCAGGAGCGCCTGCCGCACCCGCCAACAGGTCGTTGATCGATTGGCGCAGTTCCGCCGGGGCCGCCGGGTAAAAACGCCCGGCGGCCGAGGCTGGCCTGGTGAGGTGGATTCCCGTTTCTTTCTTCCGCATGGTTTAGATTTTCACCGGGCGCGGCAGCCGATCCAACCGGGTCCCGGTGCCGCCACCGCCACCGGGAGCTTCCCGCGGCCATACTCCGGGGATCGTTGCGCCGCAGTCCGGACATCTCCCCTCGGCGGTAAGCCGGTAATCGCGGATCAGATATCCATGGCGTTCGATCAAGGTCGCCTGACATTTCGGGCAGCGAGTGTTCTCCCATTCGCCCACTCGTCCCCCAGCATTTCCGGCATAGACGAACCTCAGCCCCGCCTCTCTCCCGATTTGGGCGGCGCGCAAGAGCTGTTTGACCGTGGTATTTGAAAGGGACGTCATCTTGTAGTCGGGATGAAAGCCGGTGACGTGCCATGGAATATCCGGGCTCAGACCCGCAACAAACGAGGTCAAATCACGCAGCTCCGCTTCAGAATCATTAAACCCAGGCACCAGCAGCGTGACTATCTCCAACCAGATGCCGCGCTCATGCACCATTTGAATGCCATGCAGCACATCGGACAGCGTGCCCCCCAAGCTGCGGTAATTGCGATCATTGAATGTCTTGAGGTCGATTTTGTACGCCGTAAGAAACGGCTGCAAAAAATCCAGGACCTCCGGCGTTGCGTTGCCGTTGGAAACGAACGCACAGGCCAGCCCGGCCGGTCTGGCCAGTTCAAAAACCGCTTTGGCCCACTCGGCGGTAATCAGCGGCTCATTGTAGCTGGACACCATCAACCGCACGTTGTTGCGCATCCCGGCTTCCACAAGCTGGCCGGGGCTCACTGGCCGCGCTTCCGCGAGGGCCGCCGGGTCCCGCAGCGCCTGGCTGGTCACCCAGTTTTGGCAGTAACCGCAATGAAAATCGCAGCCCAGCATTCCAAAGGTGAGCGCGTCAGCGCCGGGATAGACATGATAGAACGGCTTCTTTTCCACCGGATCACAGGCCAGGCCCGCCACATAGCCGTAGGGCACCCGCAGGACGCCGCCCTGGTTCAGCCGCACTTTGCAGATGCCCCGTTTCCCGGCGGCAATGAGGCAGCGGTGACCGCACGCAAAACACCGCAAGCGGTTCCCTTCCACATGATACAACTCCCCAGGAACGGTCTGACGTTCCAAAGTCGCCGCCAATTCGGAATCTGCTTCAACCGGCACGTTCGAATTCATAGTACTTCCCCATGGGAAGTCAACCTGATCTGTGCAGCTATTAAGCTTCCGCCCACGCGCGAGCCCTGTCAAAGCTTTGTTCGCTGGACTGGCGGCAGGTTTCTTATTATGGTGGCGCTACAGAGCATGAGAACCTTTTGGGCTGACGAGCGGACTTCACTGGACCTCGCGACCTGGCTCTGTTTGCATGCCGAACGCCACTCAGCACAAACGTTATGCGCCGCAGTGGGGTGGTGAGATTCGAGGAGCGGAGATACATGCAAAGTCAGCACTGTGAATTGAATGATTGGGGCTGGAGCGACTGGTTCGAGCAAAGGGCGGAATGCCAGCCAACCGATACTATCGCCCGCGTTGCGGCTGTCGATCGTGATCAGTTATTACTCGTGAATCAGACCCGCCCTTTCAGAGCAAAGCTGGCCGGCAGCTATCTGCACCGCCATCGCCTATCCCATGAACTGCCGTGCGTGGGCGACTGGGTGTGCCTGGAGAAGCAGGCCGGTGACGACCTTGGGGTGGTCCACGCGCTTTTGGAGCGAAGGACTTCGCTGCGCAGAAAGTCGGCGGGGGACGTCATCGAGTATCAGATGATAGCGGCGAACATGGACTACGTGGTTATCGTTCAGTCATGCCACTCTGATTTCAATCTGAACCGGTTGGAACGTTATCTCGTCATGGTGATGGATGGTGGGGCTGAGCCGTACATTCTGCTCACCAAGACAGACTTGGTGGATCCTGCTGTGCTGGCCGCGCAGTTGGCTGAAATACGTTCTGCTGGCATCACCGCCCCGATCGTAACGTTGAGCAACATAACCCGGGAGGGCGTGGATGATCTCAAGCGGCTCTTGTTGCCTGGAAAGACCTATTGCTTCGTTGGGTCGTCCGGGGTTGGCAAGAGCACGCTGATTAACCAGTTGATTGGCTGTGAAAGGATGGAAACCAAGGCGGTTAGCGAGACCGGCGAAGGGCGGCATACAACGGTTCGTCGTGAGCTGATTCGTCTCGAGGGAGGGGCGCTGGTTATCGACAACCCGGGAATGCGTGAATTTGGCATTCTTGGCGCGGCAGGCGGCCTGGGCAGCAGTTATTCTGACATTACTGCCCTCTCATCGAACTGCCGTTATCGAGACTGTAGCCATACCGGCGAGCCAGGCTGTGCTGTGCTCGAAGCCGTGAATTCCGGCGAATTAAGCCAGGAGCACTTCAAAAACCACCTGAAACTCAGGGAAGAGTCCGAGTTCTACCAAATGTCCTATGCTGAAAAGCGAAAGAAGGATCGGGACTTTGGCATGGCATCCGGGTGGTGTTTTGGAGTTTATTCAAATTGGATTTTTTCCGCGTGTCTTTCGCTTGCGTGACAGGTATAAAGGCAGCCGTGCTTGTGTCCAACACTCACAAAGAAATCGACACCCTGGGGTTAATCGCCGGGAACCGCTCGCTGCCGCTGCTGCTGGCGCGCCAGGCGCGGCAGATGGGCGTCAAACGCCTCGTAGCCGTGGGTTTCGAAGGCGAAACCGACCCCGCGCTGGCCTCCGTGGTGGACAAATTGGTCTGGCTCAAGGTGGGCCAGTTATCCAAGCTGATCGCCGCGTTCAAGGAGCAATCGGTAAAGTATTGTGTGATGGCGGGCCAGATCGCCCCCCGCAACCTGTTCGATATCCGGCCTGATCTGCGGGCCATGGCGCTGCTCTTTCGGCTAAAGGAAAAGAACGCGCATACGATTTTTGGGGCTATCGCGGACGAACTGAAGAAGGACGGAGTGGAGCTGATCGAGGCGATTCCCTGGCTGGAGCCGCTCATGCCCAGGACTGGTTTTCGCCTGGGTCCCGTGCCCAGTGACGCGCAGCAAGCGGATATCCAGTTCGGATTTCGCATCGCCAAAGAGGTCTCCCGGCTTGAAATCGGGCAGACGGTGGTTGTGAAAGGCGGCACGGTGCTCGCCGTAGAGAGCTTTGAAGGCACTGACAAATGCCTGCTGCGAGGCGGGGAACTGGCCGGGGACGCCGGGGGGGCGGTGGCGGTCAAGGTGGCCAAGGAAAAGCACGATTTGCGGTTTGACATTCCTTGCATCGGGCCGGTGACACTTGAGATGTGCGCCAAAAGCCACATTAGCGTGCTGGCGCTCGAGTCCGGGCGGTCGCTGCTTTTGGAGCAGGAAGAATGCGACCGAATTGCCAGGCAAAACAAGCTCACGGTGGTGGCGGTAGCCTGAAAACCGCCGAAAGGACCCCTCGAACAGCATCTTTTGCCATGTTTTTCTTCCGCAAACCGGGCATTGAACTGCGGGGCATCCTTGGTCTAAACTGGATTTGGGTGTCAGACTGAACAGGCCCGGAAAAAATTTGATCAACTCACCAACTACCTTTTCTCATGCTAGCGTCACACGAACTTCTTGGTTTCATGTCGTCAGGATTGGCGGCGGAAATAATTAACTTTGCCTACGAATCGGACAAGCCGTTGTACCGGGCGGCGGTGGCGGCGGTGGCGGAGGTCCGCAAAGTCCGTCCCGTGTTCCTGGAACGTCAACCCCGGCCACAACGGCACGCGACCATGCTGGCCACGCTCACCCGGCCGTCGCTCGACCTGGTGACCGGCAACCTCATCCGCGCCTGGCTGCTGAAAAAATACAACGGCATGCTGGTCGATTTCCTGAACGCCCTGGGAATCGAACATCAGGATGGCGTGGTGGAAGATTTGCCCGCCACCATGGACGACGAAAAGCTCAAGCCGGCCATTGAAACGCTGCTGGGCAAATACCCGAAGGAAGCGGTGGCCGTGTATCTCAACGCCTTCAACGACATGAACGAGGTGGAGTGGTCCAATCTCAAAACGCTGCTCCAGGCCGACCCGCGGCTCCAGCTTGGCTAGTGGGTTGCCCTTTCACCGGCCGCATGATTTAATTGCGGGGTGACGGCCAAACCTCTGGTGCCGGTCGCATTGGGTTTTGCGGTGGGCTTGTTGCTGGGCGAGTTATTTCAGCCGCCCTTGCCGTGGCTATTCGGGGCCAGCCTGCTGTTCATTCTCCCGGCCCTGCGCTTTCAAGCGGTCCGCCCATACCTGCTCTGGCCGGCCCTCATCTTCAGCGCCTGGGCCATTCACAACACGCAAATCGCGGTCCTTTCCCCGTGTGACATCCGCACCCTGGCCGCCGCCAGCTCCGGCCAACCCGTGCTGGCCACCATTCGCGGACGACTCGCCCAGACCCCGATGCCGCGCGCGACCGAGCGCAACGGGGCGACCCTGCCGCGCACGCGCGCCCGGGTGGAACTCTCGAGCATACGTTTGCGGCATGGAGCCTGGATGCAGGCTGACGGGACGGTGCTGGTATCCGGTCCCGGGCTGCTGCCACCTGAGTATTACGCGACCCGGGAGGTGGAGATCACGGGAGCGCTGGCGCCGCCCCCGGAAGCACCCGCCCCGGGCCTGTTCAACTACCGCGCCTACCTGCGCCGACAAGGCGTCTTTTTTCTCCTGCAAACCGCCAGCCCCGGCGATTGGTCGCTGACGGATCGGCGCACCGATGGCCCGCCGTGGGCGGACCGTTTCCTGCACTGGGGGCAGGCGGTGCTCTGCTATGGCTTGCCGGAAACGGACGATGCCCTCGACCTGCTCCGCGGCATGACCCTCGGCTCCACCGCCGGGTTGACCGCGGAAGATTTCGATCCCTTTATTCGCTCAGGCACCATGCATATATTTGCGATCAGCGGGCTCCATATCGTCTTGATCAGCGCCATGCTCTGGCAGTTGCTGCGGGTGCTCCGGTTCTCGCGCCGCGGCTGCGGCATCATCACCCTGCCGCTCATCTGGTTTTACACCGCCGCCACCGGTTGGCAACCCTCCGCCATCCGCGCCACCATCATGATGAGCGTCATCATTGGCGGGTGGACACTCGCCCGCCCCAGCGGCATGCTGAATTCCCTGGCCGCCGCGGCGCTCCTCATTCTGGCATTCGATCCGCACCAGCTTTTTGGCGCGAGTTTCCAGCTCTCGTTTTTCGTCGTGCTCAGCCTGGCTCTCCTCATGCCCCATTTTCAAACGCGCATCGGGAACTGGCTGGAGTATGATCCGCTATTCCCGCCGGAACTGGCCACCCGAGCGCAACGGTGGACCCGGGGCCTGGCGCGCATGGTGCTCTTGTCCCTGGCGGTGAGCGTGGCCGCGTGGCTCGGCGCCCTGCCGCTCACGGCCCTTTACTTCAACCTGCTGGGACCGGTTACGCTGCTTGCCAATCTCGTGATCGTGCCGCTGAGCAACATCGCCCTCGCCGCCAACCTGGCCAGCCTGCTCGGCGGAGGCTGGTTCCCGTTCCTCACGGAAACTTTCAACAATTGCGCCTGGGGCGTGATGAGCCTGATCATCTGGTTGAGCCGCCAGGCCATCGCGCTGCCCGCCAGTCATTGGTATGTGCCCGCGCCTTCGTTGCCGGACTGTGCCTTGTACTATGCGCTACTGGCCGCCGCCTGCGGCTTTTACCGGGATGAAAAACGCCGGAGTTATGCCTGGGCCGCAGCCGGCCTGGCAATTCTCCTGGTTGCGGGTGAGTGGGCGCTGGCCGCGAGACGCACCCAGATCACCGTCCTGCCGGTAGAGAGCGGAGCGGCCTGCTTCGTGCGTGATGGCCCGGGACGGTCCACGCTGCTGGTGGATACTGGCACGAGCAATGCCGTTCAGTATCTCGTGAAACCTTTTCTCCGTGCCCAGGGCTGCAACCGCCTGGATGGCCTCCTGCTCACCCACGGCGATCTCCAGCATGTCGGAGGCACCCGGCTGGTGGATCAGTTCTTTCCCGTCGGGCACATCTATGCCAGCCCATTGCGGTTTCGCTCACCCGTGTACCGCCAGTTGTTGAGTCATTACGACGAAGTTCCCGGGAAAGTTCAACGTCTCGCGCGCGAACAACACCTCGGCCATTGGCACATTTTGCACCCCGGCCCGCAAACCCGGCCCGCCCGGGCCGATGACGCCTCGCTCGTGCTCTGGGGCACCTTCGCGCCGCGCGCTCCCACCATCCTGCTGTTGCCGGACCTGGGCAATGCCGGTCAAAAAAGCCTGCTGGAATGCTACCCGGGTCTCCGCGCAGATATCCTCATTGCCGGCCTGACTTCCGGGGAGGAACCATTGCGCCCGGAGTTCCTGGCCGCGGTGCGGCCGCGGTTGGTGGTGCTGCAGGATCCCGAGTATCCTCATTACGAGCGTCCCACCCCGGCTCTGATCCAGCGGCTGAGACAACTGCGCGTGCCGGTGATCCGCACCAGCGAGCAAGGAGCCGCAACCCTCCGCCTGAAAGGCGATGCCTGGCACCTCCGCACCATGCGCGGATTCCAAACCACCATCGTCCCGCTCCCCTCCCCTCCCACTCAGACGGTTCAGGTCACCCCCGATCCCTGCCCCCTCGTTCACGGCGTCACCAACCGGTAAAAACCCGGATTCCCACCTTCCACCCCCGCTGGAATAACGAACACTCCGCCGAGGAACGAACCGTTTGCCTTGGCCGCCCACTGCCCAACTGGCTTCTGCAACTCGCCACTGAACAGCAGCCGGTATTTGGCGCCGCGCGGGCCGGTCCCGCGCAACTGCAGCGTCCCGCCTGGCTGCCTCACCGCCTCCATGATCACTGGTGGCGCCGAATTGAGTTCATCCACGGTGATCACCTCGGGAGATTGATAGATGCGGGCCACGGTTTCCACGGATTCAGAACCCGGACCGTAGGTGCCGCTCCAGGAAAGAAAATAAGCCCACCGCACGCCAAACCGATGCATGCGCTCAATATCGGGCACACCGCCAAACTCGGTTAGCGCCACCAGTTTGCGCCCGTTGAATCGCGCCAGCAACGCCGCCCAGGAACCGGAAAGGGTGTCGCGCCGGTCCGCGGGATAGGCGTCCACGCCCACGATCCGGTGTATCGTGGGCCTCTGGCACGGGGTGGAACGATCTCGTGTCACAAGGGTTACTTGCTGCCCGGCTTCACCGCGGGCGTCCCGGCCAGGTCC
>JBBQYD010000264.1:0-7565 GCA_038209025.1 Verrucomicrobiota bacterium
CCGGCGCCTCGTTCTACGGCGTCAGCCAGAACGACTGGTACAACTACTGCACCTGCCCGGCTTGCAAGGCCATCGACGATACCGAAGAGTCGCACGCCGGCACGATGATCGCGTTTGTGAACAAAATCGCTGAAGCCGTTGAGAAGGAATTCCCGAACGTTATTATCGAGACGCTCGCCTACCAATACACGCGCAAGCCACCCAAAACCATCCGCCCCCGGGCCAACGTCATGCCGTGCCTCTGCACCATCGAGTGCGATTTCTCGTTCCCTATCACGACCAGCGCGTTCAAAGAGAACCGCGCTTTCATGGACGACATACGCGGCTGGAGCGCCATCTGCAAACAGCTCTACGTGTGGGACTACACCACCAATTTCCGCGATTACACCAGCCCCTTCCCAAACGTTCTCGCGCTGCAGGGCAACGTGCAGTTCTTCCACACAAACCGCGTGGACTACCTGTTCGAACAGGGCGCCTACCAGGGCCGCCACGGCGACTTCGCCGAGCTTAAGGCCTGGCTGCTGGCCAAATGGCTGTGGAACCCCGACCTGCCCGCCGAGCCTCTCCTGCAGGACTTCTTCCCGGGCTACTACGGCGCGGCCGCACCTTACGCGCGCACCTACTTCGACGCACTGCACAGCTATTACCGCGACGCCGCAAACAAACCTTTGCGCATCTTCGACGACCCCCGCCAAGGGCTGCTCACGGACGATTTCTACACCCGCGCCGACGCCTTGTGGCAGCAGGCCGAAGCCGCAGTCAAAGACGACCCCGCCCGGCTGTACAACGTGCGCATGGCCGCGTTCCCCGTGCTCTACGCGCGGATGGCGCGAATGACGGACGCGGAGCAGATCACCGTCTGGGTCACGGAGAACCCGAAGCAATACGAGCCGAAGACCGAGCAGCGTGCGCTCGCCGCCGAGTTGCTAAAGCGTTTCGACGAGGCCAAAGATATCCGCCTCTCCGAGGACAGTGGGCGCCACCAGGAAATGCTGGCACGCTGGAAGGCGCTGGCCAACCCTCCGGACCTGCCGACCGCGCAGACGCATGCCTTCATTGAAGACAAGCTGCTCTCGCTCGGCAACCGCGGCACCTATGGCGACACCGTAACCGACCCGCTGGCAGAGGATGGCTCGGTCATGAAACTCTACAACACCCACTACGAGTGGTGCACGACGCTGCCTTTCTCCAAGGTGGCCTTCGACCCCGGCAGGAAATACCGCCTGCGCATGCGGGTGTGCGTGGAGAAAGAGCCCGGCAAGACAGGCGAAGTCTTCTGGGCCGGCGTTTACGATGCCAAAAACCGCCAGGGGTGCGGCGGCATCGAGCGCAAGACGTCCGACGTTGGCGACGGCTATGCGTGGTACGACGTGGCCGATTGGGTGCCCGAGCGCGACCACTACTTCTGGGTCGGACCCGGACGCTTCGACAAGAAGGCTGGCGCGACCTCCGCCATCAAAGCCCTTAAAATCGACAAACTTGAGCTGCTCCGGCTGGATAGGTAAACCATTCCGTGCTGGCAAGCAGAAAGGCGCCCCGGAGGCAAGCCTGGTTTTGAACGTGGCTGGCGCTACTGCGTACCGGTGCTGAGCTTCCCGCCCAGCACACAGTCCAACTCCGCTATCCCGCTTGACGCAGGCTCCTGCTTAAATTCCGCATGGTGCTCCGCCGCGATTAGCCGCGGGAACACACAGAGTCCCCCTTTCTGTATGATGTAGTCGTGCCATCCCTCCCGGTACGTGCTCGCCCGCAGCTTGACCACCCTTAACCGCCGTTGTGTAGTCCCGTACTCAGGCGGGCGCTGCTCCAGCTCGATGACCCCGTGGCTCAGGCTCAGCACGTGTGGATCGGCCTTCACCCCTGCCTGATCCATCTTGTCATCCAGCAGCAGCACCGTGCTGCCCAGCCGCGCAAACTCCTGCTTTAAGGTCAACAACTGCCGCCGATACCGCAGGGGCGTCTCCGCCATCAACCGGAACTCCGACAACGAATCGAACACCACCCGCATCGGCTTGCTCCGGTGCGCCTCATCCAGCAGCATCTTCGTCACCCTTCTCAAATCCACCTCCGAAGGGCGGAACACCGTCGTCTTCCACCGCCGATAACTCCAGCAGCGGAATCCCTTCCAGTGACCACCCGTGCGAACGCGCCACCTTCCAACTCCCGCTTGCTCTCGGACAGCGTGATGTAAAAACCGTTTTCCCCCCGGCGCTTCCCTTCCAGCAAAAACTGCAAAGCGAGCGTCGTCTTACCCGACCCCGGATCCCCCTGCACCAAATACATGCACTCCCCGGGCAAGCCTCCGGCTAAAATATCATCCAAACCCTCGATCCCGGTTTGGAACTGCTCGTTCGAGCCCGCCAGATCGTTGCTTTCGTTAGTCATAGACTCTCTCTTTTTCTGGTTGCATTGTCCGTAATCGCACTCCCCTCATCCCATCCAACCCGCCATACCCCCACGGCGCAGCCGATCGTCACCCTCCGGCCGGCATTGCACGCCATCTGGGCAACCAGTCAGGTTCATGATTAACTGGCGCAGAACTCGCGCGTCCCCTCAAAAATAAAATAGCCTCACCCGGGTGCCCGGGTTTGGCGGGTTCGGGTGGGCTGGGGAAAGCGCTGTCCGAGTTTACCCTGGCTGTCCGTGCGGATATGTCTTCCGGAGGTCTCCACTTCAGGGATCTCACAGGTCATCCAGTACTCATGGAGAGCTCTGAGCAGGCGTTGGAGCGCGTCGAAAGAGCTTGGTTTAATGTGATAAGTGCTGGCGCCCAACAGGTAGGCGGTGCGAATGTCATCGATGTCGGTGGAGGCGGAAAGAACAACCGCAGGAATAATAGCCCATTCCGGGTTGGTCTTGAGGTGTTCGAGGACGTCAAAGCCGTCGGCGCACGGCATTTTGAGGTCAGTCATGATGAAAGAGGGATAAGCATACTTGGCGCGGTCGGCGTACGGCCCCTCGCCCATCATGTAGGCGATGGCTTCTTCGCCATTGGTGACGAAGTGAATGGGGCTGGTAACGCCAACTTTCCGGAAGGCCAGCTCAATGAGCTCCCGGTCGGACGGCTCATCCTCAACGACCAGAATAGTGTTTGAATATCGTGACATGATTTTCCCGAGTGTTGTCGGCGGCACTGTATGTACCTCGCAAGCTGTCGGCAAAGGGTTTCTCCCTTTGTTCCGCAAGCGGGTGGTTGTTGAGGACTCCTTTGTAACGTCTAATTCCTTGCCTCCCAACGTCTCCCCTCTAGAACCCCGTCTAAGCCCGCGGCGCCAGCCCCTGGCACCTGGGCACCCGGCACCCCCGATGAAACCCGCATCCACGCCTAGGCATGAACCTGCCAGCCGGTCTTTTGGCGCGCTTCCGCGAGGGTTTTAATGAAATCGTCCCGGTCCAGGTAATTATCACCACGCCGATTTCCACGGCTCATAATAGGGTAAATCGCTCCCGGCTATGGTGTGTTAAAAGTTTTTACCCTTACAGGAACTCCATCTGAGCCATCCGGGCCGCACAAGTCCTCAATTCTCGATGGTTGCGGAAATTGGGTTACAGGTTTTGTGTTTTTATGGTGCTTTCCGTCCGGGCAGACTGTAATAAGCAGTCGCATGAAGCTGTTCGCGCAAATCGTTTCGCTGCTCCTATTGGGCGGGCAAATGCTTCAGGCAGCCCATGACCGGTCTTTTCTCTCTCTAAATCCCTTTTCTGCCCGCCCGGACGGCACTCAGAATTGCGTTGCGTTGGTTAAGGTTTTTGGGGATACGGGCGCGCCGACTGCCGGACAGTTGGTGACGCTTGTCTCGAGCCGGGGCACGGCGGATGTGGTCGGTCCGGCAAATCCCCGGGCAACGGATGCCAATGGGGAGGTGACCTTCACGATCCGATCAAGCGTGCGCGGGGTCAGCACGTTGACCGCGGTTTGTAACGGGCAAACGATCAGCAAAGGGATTATTAAGGACGGGGCGGTAGGGATTTGGAGTTTCGAAGGGGACGCACGGGATCTTTCCGGGAAGAACAATAACGGCACGCTGCAGAGTGCTCCGGTTTTTGCGGCGGGCAAACATGGCCAGGCGATCGCGCTGGATGGGCTTTCACAGTATGTAACCGTGCCGCATCACAGCAGCCTCAACAACCGGCAGGCATGGACGATCGACACCTGGCTGTATCTCGATGCTCTCCAGAGCAAACGGAGCGTCATTCTTCAGAAATCCGGTTCGAGCGGGGGCGATTTCTACCTGAGCCTCTCGAACAAAACCGTCCGCACCCGTTGCGCCACGCGTAGCGGCGCTGACGACCTGAACAAATACGCCGTCGAGACGGCCAATACGGTCTTGAGCGCCGGAAAATGGGTGCATCTGGTCGGGGTCTGGGCCGGTTCCCGGAGCGATCCGGTTTGGGACGACGGATCACTCCGGATTTTTGTGGATGGGGTAGAGAAGAAAGGCTGGGACATCGCGCGTTACCTGTGCCGAAATCAATCGGAACCGCTGAACATCGGCCGCAATCCGGCAGGAGGCGATTATTATCAGGGCAAGCTGGATGAATTGAAGCTCTACGACCGCCCCCTGTATCCGCCGGAGATCCAACGCAGCCGCGACTTTTCCACAACAGCGCATTTCACGTTGGATCCGCCGGGTGGTCTTGTGGCGCGGACCACTCAGCCAGAGTGCGTGATCCTTTCCTGGGCGCGGACCGCGGATGCCAACGTTACTTCCTACAAAATCTACCGTTCCACCTCCGGCGCGGCTGCGGCCATCCCGGGCAATTTGGTGGATGAGGTACCCTGCTCGGTTACGAATTGCTATGACTGGAAGGTGGATTACGGGGTTCCCTACCGTTATGCGATAGCGGCGTGCGCCATCTCAAACGAGAGCCTGCCTTCCAGCGAGGTCACCGCCACCCCGGCCAGGGCCCTCACTGCCCCAGGTTGGTATGGGGGTGATACGCACGTCCATTGCACCAATAGTTGGGACGTGTGGTATCACACGCCAGCCGAGTTTGCGGCCCAGGCCAGGTCCAGGGGATTCGATTTCCTGTTCATCACGGATCATAACTCCATTGTTTCGCGCCATGAAATTCAGGCGAACTCGACCCCGTCATTCATCGGGTTGGCAGGCGAGGAAGTGTCGCTGAGCGCCAATGGAGACAATGATCACTTCAACGCTTTCTTTATCAACCGCTATGTTCCCGCTGATGGCAATGAAATAGACCTGCATGAACAGGTGCGGGTTCAGGGCGGATTAGCCCACCCGAACCATTGTGGGTATTACACGGAAACCACCAACATCGACGGCTTGGAGGTCATCCACGGAGCCAGCGTGAAATCGGAAACCGTCCGGGCCTGGGACTGGTACTTGCAACGCGGCTACAAGCTGATGGGACGCGGGTCCACCGACAATCATGGGGACGCGGGAAAGATCACGACGTTGCTGTGGCTGGAACGCCTGAGCTACAAGGAGCTCTACAACGCCTTCAAGTTGGGCCGCGCCTGCGCGGTGACCGGCCCGGGAATCGAGTGCATGCTCAAGGTCAACGGGGCGATGATTGGCGACACGCTCACGATTCCGCCCAACCGGACTTTAACCATCGATGTAACGGCCAAAAGTGACACTAACATCACCAAAGTCGAGTTGATCAGGTTTGGCACCGTGATGACCTCAAGTGCTCCCAACTCGATGAATGCGACGCTCCATTATGCGGATGTCTCCGGCCCTACCAACACCTACTATCGATTGCAGGTGCAGGATGCCGCCGGCAAATGGGCACTGGGCGGAGTCGTGTATGTGAAGTATCAGCCCACCGTGGGCATCCAGAGTTCCACCGGCGTGGGCGGTTCCCTTACTCCCTCAGGCCTGGTAACGGTTATTCAGGGCGGCAGCACCAATTTCGTCATTGCCGCCCAACCTGATTACCGGATTGCTCAGGTGCGGACCAACGGAGCAAGCATTGGAATCCCTTTCGGCAATCAAAGCACTCATCTAACCTACACGTGGGCGAACATCACCGCTAATGGCAGTATTGCCGCGCAGTTCACCCCGCGTTTAACGAGCAACGGGGTTCCCTTTACTTGGCTCAGCACGCACGGGATCTCCAGCCGCGAGAATTCCATCGGGCAGGAAGACGCGGATCAGGATGGCTGGAACAATCTGCAGGAGTGGGTGAGTGACACCAACCCAACCAGCGCCTCCTCGGGCATGCCACCGCTGAACATCCGGCCAACGCTGGGCGCACCGGAACTGTCTGTCAGCGTTACCTCCACGGAGCGGGTTTATTGCTTTTGGAGTTCAACGAACCTGCTCTCTGCATCTACCTGGCTGAGCAACTATTCCAGCTTGGGCTCCGGCAGCGGCCTTGTTTATCGGTTGCCGCTGACGACCGTGCCGCACTTCTATCGCCTTAGTGTCAGCCTGCCCGAGTAAAACGTGAGCCGCCGGAGGGATTTGTTAGATCATTAAAACAGGTTTTACCATCAGGTTTAATGCGCGTTTCTGGACGCGCACCCCTTTGATCACGGGAGGGGGATGTGCTCTAGACTGGCCGGAGAAAAGAGGGGTGAAAACCATTTGCATTCAGGGTGGGACCCTCTCGCTGCAGAGCGCCATTGGATGCCGGCGAGCCTGAAGGCGCTCTGCGGCGAGAGCGCCCTACCTCATGATGAGCAATTGATGAGGAAACCGTCGTATGCGTCCGCAGCCACCAGGATCGTATCCGTATTGCTAACCCCATCTAGCCAGGCGGTGCGTTGGTCTGCGAGGATGGGGGCATGACAAAAACCCGATCTGCTCGACAACGCTTCACACCGGCACAACGTGCGCAAATCCTCCAGGATTACCACCGAGCTCAGGTATCCCAAAAGGAGTTTGCCGCTCGGGCTGGGATTGGCTTGACCACGCTCCAGGCTTGGTTGCGCAAGGCGGCCATGGCCATCCCGAGGCCGCAGGTCAAGTTCCTCCCGGTTCCCCATCTGCTCACTGCGGCACCCGCCCGCTCGACCTACCGACTGCATTTGACTGGCGGAATGCAATTGGAGGTCGTTTCGGGCTTTTGCCCCGAGGAGTTGACCACCCTGTTGCGGGTTGTGCGCGAACTATGATCCCGCTCAGTCCGGCCACCCGGATTTATTTGGCGGCGGGCGCTACCGACCTGCGCAAGGGCTTTGAAGGCTTGAGCGACCTGGTGCAGCACCAGTTCAAGGAGGACCCGCAAAGCGGGCATCTCTTTGTTTTCACCAATCGCAAGCGCAACCGCGTAAAGCTGTTTTACAGCGATACCACCGGGAGGTGGCTCTGCACCAAAGCGCTCTTCCAAGGCTGTTATGCGTGGCCCAAAACCGATGAGCCCGCCGCGCTCCCCGGCCTGATCCGGGGTCTTAACCGATTGACTGTCCACGATGGCCGCGGTGGGTGCCACCTTACGGCCTTCGGTGCAGCGCACACAGTCACGCAAGAAATCGTGGATGAATTGCCAGGTCCAGTCTTGGCTCCAAACCCGAAAGTATCCATAAACCGTCTGCCACGGACCAAAGTCACGGGGCAGAAGGCGCCAGGCACAGCCCGACCTAACGATAT
>JBBQYD010000265.1:0-7550 GCA_038209025.1 Verrucomicrobiota bacterium
GCCTGGTAAAGAGCCGCAATGACCTGAACGTGAAAGCTGTGTGGGACCACGATGGTTCCCGCGCTGAGAAGCGCGCCAAAGAAATGAATGCACACAGTGTGGCCGACGTGAATGAGATTTGGACGGACCCGGAAATCAAGGCCGTGGTGATTTGCTCAGAGACGAACCGGCATCTGGACTTGGTGCTGGCGGGGGCAAAAGCGGGCAAGCACATGTTCGTGGAGAAGCCGCTGGGCATCACGGCCAAGGACAGTTTCCGGATGGCGGAAGCCATCGAGAAAGCGAACCTGTTATTTACCACTGGTTACTTCATGCGCACGGACTCGAAACACCTTTTCTTGAAAGAGGAGATCGCCAGGGGCAACTTCGGGAAGATCACGCGCATCCGTGGTTCAAACTGCCATAGCGGGTCGCTCGGCGGTTGGTTCGACACCGAGTGGCGGTGGATGGCTGACCCGAAGATCGCGGGTGTGGGAGCGTTTGGCGACCTGGGCACCCACAAGTTGGACATCATGTTATGGTTGCTGGGTGACGTGGAGGAGGCAACGGCGGAAATCCGTTCGGTGACGGGACGCTACGGCGAGTGCGATGAAACGGGCGAAGGTTTGATGCGGTTCAAGAACGGAGTGATCGGCACATTGGCAGCCGGTTGGGTGGATATTGACGACCCGGTGCAACTGCTCATCAGCGGCACTGAGGGCCATGCGATGATTGAAGGCAACCTGCTTTACTATAAGAGCAAGAAGGTCCCGGGGGCTGATGGCAAGGACCCCTACACCAAGCTGCCTCAGGCGCCCCGCGCCCCGATGCACCAGTTCTTCGACGCAGTGGCGGGCATCCCCGGTATGAGCCTGGTCTCGCCCCGCGAAGCCGCCCTGCGCGTCGCGGTCATGGAAGCCATGTACAAAGGCTGCCGGGAGCGCAAGTGGATGCGCGTCAAAGTCTGATTTGCTCGCCCGGGTTAACGGGGTTGGCGGATTTTGAGGCTTCTGAACCACACCCGGTTGTTGTGGTCCTGGAGCAGAATGTGGCCTTTGAGACGCTCACCGAACTTGGGGGTATCTTTGAATTTGCTGGCGGCAACCGCCCGTTTTACGGCCTCGGAGCCGCATTCGTACTCGAGGACTTTCACCCCGTTAAGCCAATGTTCGACGTGATTGCCATGCACCAGCACCCGGGAGGTGTTGATTTCGCCGGGTTTGTTTAGCGGCGTTTTCATCGTCGGTGCGAGCACGTCATAGAAGCTGGCAGTCACGCGTTTCCCATCACCCAGTTTGGCATCCGGGTGCATGTCGTCATCCAGCATTTGGTATTCGTGTCCGATCGCTCCACGGGAGGTGATCACGAAGTATTTCAAGCCGCTGTTGCCGCCTTTCTCCAGTTTCCATTCCCATTGCAGCTCGAACTCGTCAACCAGTTGGTCCGAGATGACGTCCCCTCCCTTCAGGCCCTGACAATGGAGCCAGCCGTCTTCAATTACCCAGCCTTTATCGGGAAAGGCCTGGCCTTTAAAGGCATGCCATCCGGCGGTAGTTTTACCATCGAACAGCAGTTTCCAGCCACCCGCCTGATCCGCTTCCGTCAGTTGGTTGGGAGCCGCCAGGGTGGTGCAAGTGAGGATCGCGAGGAGAGCCGCGCCAGAAAATCTTTTACTGATTCGCATGGGAGTATTCTTCCTCCAATGTTGCGGTTACGGCAATACAAAACCGGCGACCACAGCCGATGAACAATGGAGACGCGAAGAAATCGATCGCCACCAGGCAGCTTGACCGCAAACCCGAAGAGCGGCACCGGGAGTAGCCTCCGACCGGCAAGGGGGGTTCACGCTCGGGGGGATGAATCAGTTTGCCGCCCAGCTCTGACAACAATAAAAGAACCGCGGCCGGAAAACGGAAGCAAAGGACTCCGGCGACGCGGTGAACACTGAATCGCGCTGACAAGGGCAGCTCACGCACGTGGCGCAAGCTGCACCTTGCAAGCGAATGTTCCCAATCGGGAACGGACTGCTACTACTTCTTCTTTCCAGCCTTTTTCTTGGCGGGAGCTTTGGTTTTGGCAGTCTTGGCTTTTGCTTTTGTTGGCATAGGTTTTTTCTGGTTTTCCCGGGCGCGGATTATTACTGGACTTGCTCCCGGAAATTGTTAGTCGGTGGGGCGGGGGATAGGTCCTCCTCCGCGGTCCACCCGTGGCGCTCGCGTACGAGCAACATGGTCCGGAGCACGTCATTCCAAGTTTCCTGTTTAAGCATGACTTGGTTGGGAAACATGCAACCGTCCCAGCAAAGGTGACGACAAGCCCGGGTTAGGTGTTCCTGTGCGTCGCGCAGCCAGAAACCCGCGTGGTGGGCAATGTTCAACTTTCCCTTCGGATCATAGGGCAG
Source organism: Verrucomicrobiota bacterium (assembly GCA_038209025.1). Classification (GTDB taxonomy): domain Bacteria; phylum Verrucomicrobiota; class Verrucomicrobiia; order Limisphaerales; family UBA8199; genus JBBQYD01. The sequence goes on from JBBQYD010000265.1 coordinate 2,381, forward strand.
GCAATGATGGCCGGTTTTGTCATGCGTGCCGGAGCCAAAAACGGTGGCGTCGTTTTGCGCCACATGAAAATCAATCGTCCACGGGCGCAGGGCGGTGGCGAGCTGCTGCAGTGCCTCATCGAAGGCCACCGGGTCGTTCCAATCCCAGTTGGCCGGCAGCAGCGCGTCATCCGGCGCGTTATAGCCAAGCAGATAAAGCAAGGTGTGGGCCATGTCGGCCTGAAACCCGAGCGTCTGCGGCTGGTTAACGCCTTCCAGAATCTGCAGCATGCGCTTCCAGCTATGCATCCCGCCCCAGCAAATTTCGCCCTCAGCCGCCAGGCGTTCGCCGGCATCGCGTGCGACCTCACACGCCTCGCTGAATGTTTGTATGATCCGCTTCTGGCTGTCTTCGGGGTCTTTCGCCCACTCCGAAACGCCGCAGGCGGAGTCGATGCGAATCACGCCCGAGGGGCGAATACCCAGCTCCCGAAGCTCTCTGCCAATGCCGCAGGCCTTGCGAACCTGGGAGAGAAACTTTTGACGGTCATCAACTCCACCCATGGCAGAGCCGCCGCCCGTTGGAGGCCAGACCGGCGCCACCAGCGAACCAATCTCAAGCCCCAGCGCCGAAACTTTTTCAGCCAGTCGTTTGATGCCGTCGCGGTCCAGGTCGATGCTGATGTGGGGTTCGAAAAGAAAGAGGTCCACGCCGTCAAAGCCGGTCCCATGAACCCGCGCCTTGGCGGTCATGGAAAGCATGGTGTCCAGGTCAATGCAAGGCTCAGCGCCGGGACTGCCCTTGCCCACTAACCCAGGCCACATGGCGTTGTGAAGCTTCGGAAATTTCTTTTCAGCTTCGTCGGGCTTCATATTTATCATCGTCCGGGATAACCGCACACTAACAAAGAATTGTGGAGATATGCAAATATTTCGTGACATTTTTTTCAATTTCTTTTCCCCGCGCTGCGGCGCTCCGTCGATGACTTGGTTTGATGACAACGAAAACAGACGGTAAAGTGTGCCATGGTGATGCCTGATAAACGGACAACGCGGAGAGAAAAACAAAGCCTCTGCCTGCAGTGCGGGATGTGCTGCAACGGTGTGATCTTTTCGAATTTGCGCTTAACGCCTGAAGACGATGCCGCCCGTCTAAGCCGGTTGCTTCCCCTGAAACGCATGCGTGCGCGAGGCCGGGCGGAGGGCGATGCGCGGTTTCAATTCTTGCAGCCCTGCGCCGCGCTGGTTGAAGGACGCTGCACTATTTATGGCGACCGGCCGGGTTATTGCCGGGAGTTCGAGTGCCTGTTGCTGCAGCGAGTAACAAGCGGAACGATGGGAACGGACGACGCGCTCAAGAAATTGAAACGGATGCTGAGACTCGTCCGGCAGGCGGGCCGGTTGCTGGAGCTTCTGCGCGATGGGAACAGGAAGCAGCCGCTGGCGGCGAGGTATCGTCGGGTGATGGTCCGGGCGGAGCGTGAAGGCTGGGGGGCGGTCGAGGCGGCGGCTGCGGGGAAACTCAGCCTGTTGATGCACAAGCTGAGCTTGGCCTTATCTAAAGATTTTTATCCCGGCCCTTGAATGAGGAAGCGGCGGACGAAGCATCGACCGCCGCTATACCTCCACCACAACTCGCATTCCCGCCCCTCCTTGAAGCGGGTAGTCATTTCATAGCGCAGGGTAGGCGCTGGCGCGCGTATTCGCTATGGGGTTTTATGCATACTCCTAATTGGGACCTATGGCGGGGGTGACAAAAGTCATGCACTTCACAGTTTGCTGGTGAATCGGTAGGTGCCGGATTCAACCTCGAGAACCGCCTGACCGTTCTGGCGCTGGAGAATCCTGATGTATTTTGGATTCAGCGGCTTGCCTGATTCCAGTATTTGTCCAGACGCGCGCGACGGCAGATAAACCGTGGCGACGGTGTTGGGCGGGATCGTCACATTGAGCTTGAACTGATTCGGCATGCGGCGCCATTCAGAGCTGATGCGGCCTTGAATCGAGTCATAATGAGCGCGGACGTAATCGATTGGTTTGACGTCCGGATTGGTGGCTGGTGTGGGCGGTTGAGGCCGGATGACGATGCGCTTCCACCCGGGGGAGGCGGGTTCGATTCCCGCAAGGTGGCCGAGCATCCATTCCACAACAGCGCCGAAAGAGTAGTGGGAGAAGGAGTTCATTTCGGCATTTTGCGGGCCGCCGAAGCCTTTCTCTTTGGTGTAGCTGTTCCAGCGTTCCCAAATTGTGGTGGCGCCGTTTTCCACCTCGAAGCCCCAGGAGGGGAACTTGCGGCTTTGCAGGAGACGAACCGCCAGGTCGTGGGATCCGGTGTCGGAGAGAGCGGTTAGCAGCGGTCGCGTGCCCAGGAACCCGGTCGTGATGCCGGAGTTGGTGCTGGAAGATTTGGCTTCAATTTTGTTGGCGAGGACTTTGCCGGCCGCCGTTCGGAGACTTTCGGGCATGAGTTGCATCCAGATAGCGAGCACGTAGGCCGTTTGGGTGTCGATGGTAAGTGAACCATCGGCTTTCACGTATTTCTGGTTGAAAGCGCTTTTAACTTTTTCATAAAGGTCGAGGTATTCAGCCGCCTTTTCAGTTTTGCCGGTGGCGCGCGCCATTTCCGCCATGAGCTTGGTGGAATAGGCGAAATAAACCGTATCGATATAATCCAGGGGTGTGGTTTCGCCCATGGAAAGCCAATCACCCCAGTTGTTGCCGTGGGCGACCCCCAGGAAATCCTTGCTGGTGCGCTTGCGCCAATCGATGAACTTCACCATGGGCTCCCAGCATCTTTCAATGATTCGGGCATCTCCATAAGCCTGGTAAACAGTATATGGGCAGATGACCCCCGCATCAGCCCACGCCGTGCCGAAATCGAGACCATGCTGGAAAGGATAAGGCGCATAGCCTGGGAATGCCCCGCTGGGCCGCTGTGATTCCATTAATTCACGCAGCCACTTGGTATAAAAGGCGGCGACATCCGCATTGTAAGTGGCGGCTCGTGCGTAGATTTGGGCATCGCCGGTCCAACCGAAGCGCTCGTCCCGTTGCGGGCAATCGGTGGGCAAATCGAGAAAGTTTGCGCGCTGCGTCCAAACGATGTTTTTGAAAAGCTTGTTCACCACCGGGTCGGAACACTCAAAATCGCTGGTGAGCGGAGTATCTGACTGCAGGACAATGCCGGTGACGTCCTCCAACCTGGGTTTGGCTCGGAGTCCGGTGACCTCCACATACTGGAAGCCGTGAAAAGTGAATCGCGGGGTAAAAGTCTCACCCTTGGGATCGCCCCGCAGGACGTAATGATCAGTCGCGCGGGCTTTCCGCAGGTTTTCGGTCATGAGGCGGCCGTCTGGATGCAACATTTCGCCATAGCGCAAGCGCACGGTGGTCCCCGCGGGGCCTTTTGCCTTGAGGCGGATCACGCCGGCAAAATTCTGCCCGAGGTTGAAGATATAAGCTCCGTTGGTGGGACAGGTGATCGCGATTGCCTTGATTTCCTGCACCGGGCGGACGGGCACACCCGGGAAAGCCTCAAGTTTCTCCGGGCGCGTGAAGCCCAGATCGACCGGGCGGCCTTTGATTTCCATTTTCTGGCCGGGTTCAGGGTTTTGCCACTCGTAAAAGGTGGCGGCGGAGCGTCCGTTATCTTCAGCCCGAATGGCGGGTTCCCAACTACTTTCATCGAACCCAGGCGAGGCCCAGCCGGCCATTTCCTTCCGGGCATCGTAGAACTCGCCCATCAGAAAGTCCGCTTCCTGAAGGGGGCCGTTGCCGGTGACTTTCCAAGAGGAATCAGTGGCAACCACCTTGCGCGATCCGTCCTTAAACTCGATCTCCAATTGAGCCATGAAGGCGGGTGTTTTGCCATAGGAGTAGCGGCCGATCCGCTCCGTGCCGATCCCGGTCAGCAGGCCAAATCCGATATAACCCGAGTACCACCCGTCGGCCACCCAGGCACCCAGGGCATTGGGCCCCTTTCGCACCAGGTCGGTGACATCATAGGTTCGGTAATAGGCGCGCTGGCGGTAATCAGTCCAGCCGGGAGCAAACAATGCGTCACCGACGCGCCTGCCATTCAAGTGGAGTTCATAAATACCGAGCGCGGTTGCGTAAATAGTGGCGCGGGCAATGGTTCGTTCGGCGCCGAACTCCTTGCGGTATTGCCGGGCGGCGGGCAGGAACAGCGAGTTCTTGTCTTTATGAACCGGGGAGGAGTCGCGGTAGCTGATGTAGCTGGCTTGCCATTCGTCTGGCCGCAGCAACCCCATGGTCCAGGTCGCGGTATCGCTCCAGGATGAAGGTTTTGCGGCGGCATCCCAGACCCGCACCTTCCAATAGGTGCGCTGGCGCGATCCCAGCGGGCGACCCCGGTAGGCGATCTGCATGGTTTCAGCGCTCTCGACTTTGCCGCTATCCCACAAATCAGCTTGGCCGGGCTTCAACAACCCCGAGCGGGAGGCAGCCAGAATCTGATAAGCGGTCTGCCGTTGGCCGCGCTCATCCGCATCAAGCTTCCAGCTCAAACGCGGGGCGGGCTCATCCAGGCCAAGCGGATTCTTCAGGTACTCGCAACGCAACGATTCCGGCTCCAGGCCTCCCGCCGAAAGGGTGAGCAGGCTGAACGCGGTAAAAACCGCTGAACAGGCCAGGGGAAGGTGTTGTTTAAGGGCTTTTATTAGGGGCATATCAATTCTCTGCTTGGGGTTCTAATTTTACGTGCGGGTGACTTGTTTCCGAGAAAAGCGGGGCCGTGATGACTTCGATTCCGTTATTTCGCAATGCGGCGACCAACTCCGGAGGCGCGGCGCTATCCGTCACAATCGTGTCCGCGGATTCAAGGCCGCATAAGGGCACGAGTGACTGCCGTCCAAACTTGGTGTGATCCAGGCAGAAAATAATTCTGCGCGCGGCTTTGATCATGGCGCGCTGAATATCGATCAGCAGCCCGTGGGAATTCGTCAGCCCCTTTTCCGTGATGCCGCCGGCGCTCATCACCGCGACATCGGCATGCATGCGTGAGAAAGAATCGACCGCGAATGGCCCAACGAGGACCCCGAGCCGCGGATAAATGACCCCGCCCGACACCACCACTTCCAAACGGTTTGCGGAAGCGAACAGGTTGGCCACCGGCAGGGAGTTGGTGATGATCTGCGGGCTTTTGCTCTCCAGGTGTCGAGCCACATGGTAA
>JBBQYD010000266.1:0-7508 GCA_038209025.1 Verrucomicrobiota bacterium
GCTGCCTCCGCGGCCACGCGATCCCGACGTGCGTCCCCGCGCGGATGAAATCGAAATCGACGCCGGTTGGAGCATCGAGATTCCCGCCAATGCCTCGCCCGCCTTGGTGACCGCGAGCGAGGAGCTGCAACGTTATCTGAAAGAGGCGATGCAGGTGCAGGTCGCGGTGAAGCGCCCGGCGCAACTCGGCGATTGGCGCAACCGCCAGCAGGTCATCGTTGCCGCGAGTCGCGACCAAATGGCCGGCTGTGGCAACCAACTGAAAGCGGCGAAAGATTATCAGTTACTGGTTTCCAGCAATACCATCGCCGTGTGTGGCTTTGACGACCGTGGAGCGATGTTCGGCCTCTATAACCTGATCATGCGATTCAACTTGCGGGAAGGGCCTTATCTGCCCAGGAATCTGAACACTGTCCGGCACAGCCTGTATCAGGCACGCATGACCCTTTCGGGACTCGGTTGGATGGAGTGGCCCGACCGCTATCTGGCCACCCTGCCGCTATATGGCTTCGACGCGATCCATTGTTCAATCTACCGCAATCCGAACAACGCGCCCGGCCCGGAACCCTACTGGACCGATGCCGTGATGCGCCGACACGCGCCGGGCGCCATGAAAGCCCTCCTCCGCCGCACGGCCCGTTTCGGCATCGACTGCTATGTGCCGATTCTTTACCAATACACGGGCACTCCGGAGAACGTCGAGGGTTTGCGCAAGCTGGTCCGCGAGATCGTTACCGAATTTCCCGAGATCCGGGGATATGTACTGTTGACCGAAGGATTTTTCTACAAGAAGTGGTTCGGCGCGGGTGGACAAGGCGATGAGGACTTGCGCGCTTGGGTGCGCGAGTGGTCGAAGGCCGTCGGCATTGTCGCCGACGAAGCCCATAGAATCAACCCCAAGGTGGAGATCCTGCCGTGGGAATACAATGTTGCCTTCAGCCCGGACCAGGCGGCCACGAAAGCCTATGTCATGACGCAGTTGCCGGAGTCCACGATTCCCTTGCTGACCTTCGAAAACGGCAAGAGCTTTGAACTGGACGGGCAGAAGGGTTATTTGCGTGACTACGCCATCAATCAAGTCGGCCCGGCGGAGGTCACCCAGGCCCAATTGCTGGAGGCTCGCAAACGCAACTTCCGCGCCGTTTATTCCAAGGCCGACACTTTTGCCAGCTGGCAGTTTGGGACGTTCCCCTACTTACCCTTTCCGTATCAGTGGTATGCGCGCTACCAGGCGCTGGAGGAGTGGAAAGTCGATGGCACACTGGAGACTTGGAGCTATGGGTTCAAACCGAACTGGGTCGCCGAAATGCGCGCCTGGTATGCCTGGAGCGATGCGCCACCGTTGGACGAACTGCTGCGGCAGATCGCGCGACGCGAGTTCGGCCCGGGCAGCGAAGAGGCCGTGCTTGCGGCGTGGAAACACTTCAGCGAAGCCATCCAAGTCTATCCCGACACGGGACCAAATTGGGGGAGCTGCAACGCTCTGGCGGCGCCGTTGTTCTTCTCGAAGCCCAAGCCGCGTGCCATGACCCTCGATCACTCCTGGTCTGATTCGCAGCAGTGGATCAATCAGTCCCAACTGAATCCCTACTGGCCCTATGTGCCCAGCCGCCTGATCTTCTGGCCCGACTTCACCAACCGCCGCAACGCGGCCCAGAACTACACCCGCTTTTTCACGGTCCCCGTGTTTCAGAAATATCTGAAGCTTTCCGCAGACCGCATGGAGCAGGGGCTTCAGACCTATCGCCAGGCCGCGTTGCACGCTCCGGCGACGAAGCAGCGGCACGCGTTTCGCGAGGTCCTGTTGGCCGAACAGTTGCAACGCATGATTCGGAGCGAGTACGCTATTATCGAGTTTGAAGGCCTGCGGTTGGCGCTGGCCAAAGCTTCGGATGCCGCCGAGAAACGCGAGCTATTGCAGAAGATGACGGCTTTATTGGAGGAAGAACGCGAGCGAACGATCGCCTCCCGGGAGACGGCGCGCCGCGACTCGCGGCTCGGTTACGAGTGGGAACAAGACTACATCTACACACCCGATACAATCTCAGAAAAACTCAACCTGCTCGACGACACTCTGAATTGCCAGATTCCGGTGTATCGGCAACAGCATGGTCTGTAAACGAGAGCCTCATGAGTTCGAAACCCGTCTTGCCGGTCGGGAGCGGGATCTCCTCCAGCGGTCGTCGGCAAACTCACGGCGTAAGGAGAAGGCGCGCATGCCTTCGGGGCACGCGCGCCGTTCACCCCAACAACCTGTTCCTCAGACCGTTCACCGGTCAACCAAAACAGGGCGCAACCGGGTCAGGGTTGCCGCAATCGGTAGAACACTTTGTCCATCCCCGGACCGACCGTGATGTCCAGGTTGGTTCCCAACTGTGAGTTTGGAATATCATACCACGCGTTTGAAACCGCCACATCGACGGAGTTCGATTGCGCGTACCAACCCAGGTGTGACTCAGGCCAGGCCAGGGAAAGGGCATTGCCGCTCAGGCTGAACGAGATGTTCGTCGGCGTCGAGGCGGTCACCGATACCACCTTGAGCGTGCCATTGGCCGGAGTGAACTCCCACGTCGCCGCGCTGCCCGCCGACTGAACACGGGTGAAGTTGTTGAGGCTGGTTGCGGCGCTGAACAACTGGAATGTCTGTCCGGGTGTCAGTGTTCCAACCGTGTTGCTCACCACCAGAGTTCCGCCGTAGTTCGCCGCCGTGATTCCCTGCACGAGATCGCTCTGGCCGGTCTCCGCACTGACGCGCACAAACGTCGTGCTGCCGGCCGCCAGCGTCAGGGTGTTGCTAATGCTCAGCGCGCCGCCAGGCGCGAGGGTGCCTCCCATCTGCACACTGACCGGGCCGCTGACCACCCCTGTTCCACCCAGGGTCCCGCCGGCCACCGCGACGCTGCTGGCAGCCTCCAGTGATCCATTGACCAGCAGGGTGCCGCCATTGACCGCCGTCGGTCCAGTGTACGTGTTGGTCGCCATCAGCGTGAGGCTTCCAGACCCGTCCTTCGTCAACCCTCCGGAGGTGTTCGCCGCAGTGGTGACGGGGCCCGGTGTCGCCGAAAGCAGGGGGCCACCGCCGGTTAAGACAACGAAGGTGGCGTCCGCCGTATACCCCACGCCGGGGTTGATGACGGTAATGCCGCCGACCTTGAATGTTCCTTTGCCCGTTCCATCATCCACCATGTTGGCGATCGCGCTGGCCGCCGCGCCATCACCTGTAATCGAAACGTAAGGGGCACCGATGTAGCCGGAACCGCCGTCCACAATGGAGACTGTCCGGATGCCGTCGCCGGTGGGAGCCAGGAGCGGCGATTCCACGAGACAGTTTTGCCCCGCAGTGTCGATCACCACGCCGCCCGCGAACGTGCCGAACGCGCCGTTGATGCGGGCCTCAATCCGCCCGGGGATGAATCTGCCGCTGAAGGCCAGGTTGGGCGAAGTCAGGGTGCTGGGGGAGGCTGTCAGCCTGGCCCCGTTGAAGTTCAGGTAGGCCTTCCCAGTCAGCAGGGTCCCGCCCTGCTTTGTATTCACGAAGCGATTCAGGGTTAGATTCCCGCCATTCAAGTTGACGATGCCCGTCCCCAACCCGCCACCGCTGTTATACCCATAACCAACTCCACCGCCCGAATTATCAATGGCGCCGCCCAGGAGATTCAGTTCTCCCCGCCCATCGCTGTTGTTGTTCACCGAGATGAGTCGATTGGCATTGGCATGATTGAGCAGTCCGCCGCTGACCGTGAGCACGCCCGTCCCGGCGCTGATGCCACCGACCAGCACGTAATCAGCACTTCCGGGTGCCCCAACCTCAAAGACGCCGCCGCTGATCAGTCCCACACCCACTCCCGCGCCGCCGCCGATATAACAGGTGTTCACCTTGACGTTGCCGCCCGACATGTTCAACCATCCATAACCCGTCAGCCCAATTTCGAAGTTCGAGGCGAGAGACGCCTGGGTGTTTGTCAACCCACCGCCGGTGATGGTCACCGCCCCACTGGCGGTCGGATTGCCTCCAGCGATAAAATTGTCCGCCAACTGAATCTGCGCCCCGGAGTTCACTCTCACCACACCCCTGGCGGAGTCCGTGCCGCCCACGCTCCAGGCACCCGCGGCGGTATTGATCGCGCCACTTGCTGAAAGCGTGCCACCGTCCACCACGATCACGCCCACGCTACTGGAGAGCGAACCGGCAAGGGCCAGCGTACCGTTGCTGACGGTCGTCGTCCCCGCATAGGCGTTGGCGTTGGTCATGGTCAGGGTGCCGGTTCCCGCTTTGACCAGATTCATCGCCCCGACCAGCGAACCCGCTCCCCCCAAGGTGTAGTTCTTGCTGGAATTGCTCACCGTGATGGAACCCGGGGCGAGGTCGCCGACCAGGCTGATGGTGGTCACTCCGGCGGCGGTGTCATCCAGCGTCGCATCCGCTCCCGGGATGAACGTGGCCGCCGCGTTGGCCGGGTTCAGCCAATTGGCCGTAGTCGCGGTATCCCAAAGGCCCACGCCACCGCTGTTCACCGTGCCCGCCCAGCGGATCTTCCGGGAGACGGCGGTTATCTGTAGATCAAATGACTGGTTGCCGGGGTTGTGAATCAGTTTGGCCAAGGTTCCGTCCGGCGGAACCAGCACCCCGTTGGTCAGGATCGCCGGGGCGCCCACCAGGGTGGTGTACTTGATCAACGGAAAGGCCGGTCCGACCACAAATCCGTCGCCGACAACAGTCACTTTGACGGCTCCATTCAGGACGAGCGTACCCGCCGTGATGAGTTGCGCGGCAGCGTTCCCCTCGGGCAGCACGAACTCGAGTTCCGCTCCGGCGCTGGCGCCCAGCGTCAGGTTGGGTGTGACCAGCGAGGTCGTCGCCGCATCCCGCACCACCCCAAATACCGCGCCGTCTTCCACGGTGATGCTCCCGCCCCCGCTGTGGGCGGAGGAAATGGTCAATCGCCCGGCGTTGACGAGCGTCGGTCCGGTGTAAGTGTTCGCGCCTTTCAAAGTCAGAGTTCCGGCGCCATTCTTGGACAACCCGCCGGAGGTGTTTGCGACCACGGTCACCGCCCCGGGTAATGCGGGAGAGATCGGCACGCCGCCAACCAGGTAGTAGGTTGTTCCGGCCGCGGTGTAATTCACGCCGGGGTTGCAGACGGTGATGCTCGCCACCTTAAAGGTCCCTTTGCCGGTGCCATCATCCGCCATGTTCGCAATCGCCGTCGCGCCGGTGCCGTCGCCCAGCACGGAAACGTAAGGTGCCCCCACGTAACCCCAACCACCATCGAACACCCCCATGACGCTAAGGCCTCCACCGATCGGCGCAAGCAAGGGGGATTCCACAAAGCAATTCTGCCCGGCAGTATCAATCACCGCCCCGCCCAGGTTGGTCCCAAACGCTCCATTAACCCGCACCTCAATCATGGCGGGAATGAAATTGCTGCTGAAGGCGACGGTCGGCGAGGTCAGCGTGCTCGGCGAGGCGGTCAGCGTGCCACCGTTGAAATTCAGATAGCTGGCGCCATTATCTCCCGGGTACGTGTAGCTTTGTTTCTGATTGATGAAGCGGTTGAGGATCAAGTTCCCGCCGTTCAGGCTGACCACCGCCGAACCAGTGCCGATGGTGGCCAGGGCGGTGTTGTAGCCGTAGCTGATCCCGCCGCCCGAATTATTGAGCGTGCCTCCCAAAACGTTGAGCTCCGCCCGGCCCACGCCGTTGTTGTTGAGCGAAATCGTCCGGTTCGCGCCCGCGTGCCGAAGCAGGCCCGCATTCACCGTCAGCACCCCGGTGCCCGAACTGTTCCCAATCACCAAGTAGTCACTGCCGGTGCCGCAATAGAAAGAACCGCCGTCAATCAAAGCCACGCCCGTCCCCCCCGTCCATCCAACATAGACGGTGTTCGCTCTCACGGTTCCGGCGGCGAGATTCAACGAACCGTAGCCCGCTCGGCCAATCATGAAATTCCCGGTATCGCTCACCTGGGTGTTGGTCACGGTGCCTCCGGTGATATGCATGGCCCCGCTGTTTGCCGCATTCTGGCCCATGAACACGTAATACGCGCTATTGATGGAAGCCCCGGCCGGCAGCACCAGCATTCCCCCGTTCACATAGGTGTAGTTCGTGTAGGTGTTCCGCGCTTTGAGTGTGACGGTGCCCGGCCCCGTCAGGTGCAAGCCGCCGTTGCCAGAGATTCCGCTCCCAATCACCAGGTCGCCGGAAGTCGTCGCCAAATAGCGGCCAGCGGAGGTGGTCATCGGCAGGTTGATGGTCTGCAGGCTGCCGCTGTTGTTGGTGATATGGCCGCTGAGCGTGATGGAGTTCCCCGCCAGCGTGAACGGCCCCGCCGCGGGATTGAACGTGATATGCCGAAAGGCGCTGGCAGCGGCAAAATCGTTTGCGGGCGCCAGCCGGGTGGAACCGGCGAATTGCAGGTCGTTGGTTGTGGCCGGCACCGGGACATTCCCTCCCCAGTTGGCCGCATTGTTCCAATTGTCATCGGCGCCGCCACCATCCCAAATGAATGGCGAGGCAGCTTGAACCGAGGCTGCCGCCCCCAGCAAGAGGACGACTCCAGAGGCAAGGGCACGCCTGACGGCGGAACCGGCAGGGGCGGTTTTGTTGGTTTTCATAAGGTTTGGTGCATTTTTCAATTAACGGACTCTTACTCGGGGTGGTTGGTTGGGGTGATGCCAGATCACTGCGGCGCCTGCATGTTGCCATCCGTCATGGTATTCAGCACATCGATCCATTTGCTGCGCTTGACGAACTCGGTATGTCCGTCGCAAAAGGTCACCGAGAAGCCCTCGATGCCATGGTTGTCACCTGGATCCGGATACTGGCCGTTCGGGTTGCCCGGCTTGGTGCTGTTGCCGTCATCCGCGTCCACCAGCAGAAAGATCTTCGATGGCCCGGGGATGGTGCCCTTGGGCAGCCCCGCGTAGTTCTCAATCGTGAAGGTCTGCACACTTTTCTCGGTTTTCTTCAGGTTCTTGCGGGCTGGGAAGTTGCCGAAGCACTCGTAGCTGAGGCCATTGACCCCTTTGTTGGCGGCGACGAAACCGAGATCGATCAGCGCCGTTTCCGTGGGTTTGGTGGTTTTGGCGATGGTGTTCGTGCGGATGTAGTTTTGCGTGCTCGGGCACACGTAACTGCCGAAGCTTTTCACGTAGGCCGGGTAAAGCCAGTTCAAGTCGTCATCGCCCGAAGAGCGATCGGAGAGATAATTTGCGCCACCATTTTTGACGGTGTTGACCGCCGAGGCGTACCAACTGGCGCCAGAGAGGTTCCCTTCGTTATCCGCCGCATACAGCATGCTCCCGAGCCCTAATTGTTTGAGGTTGTTGATGCAGCCAATGCGCTTGGCGCGTTCCTTGGCCTTGGTAAGGGCGGGCAGCAACATGGCGGCAAGGATGGCAATGATCGCGATCACCACCAGCAATTCAATCAGTGTGAAACCGCGTTTCCTGCCGGAACAAAAGTTCATAACTACAGCTCTAAACCAAGGGCTATCCTACCCGGAATT
>JBBQYD010000267.1:0-7484 GCA_038209025.1 Verrucomicrobiota bacterium
GGCGCCGCCGCCGGCGGCGGCGATGAAGCGAGGAAGGACCATGCCATAACGCCCGGTCTGGCGCGGGCCAACCGTGTTAAAGAGTCTCACGATGGTGGCCGGCAACTGTTTTTCCGCGGTGAAGGCCAGCGCCAGGAATTCGTCCATGAGCTTGGAGCACGCATAGCTCCAGCGCGCCTGGTGCGGGGGGACGATCAGCAGATCGTCCTCTTCACTGAAGCCTTCCTTCTGGCTCTTGCCGTAAACCTCGGAGGTGGAGGCCACGAGGACCGGCGTCCGGTTCACGGCGGCGGCTTCGAGCAGGACTTCCGTTTCCTGGAGGTTGGTGCGCAGCACATGGATGGGAGAGCGCACCACCAATTCCACCCCCACCGCCGCGGCCAGGTGGTACACCGATTCCGCACCCGCCACCAGGCCACCCAACTCGCCGCAGGCGGAAACCGGCTGGTGAATGAACCGAAAACCCGGGTGTGACTCCACCGCCGCCAGATTCTCCCGGTTGCCGGTCGATAGATCGTCAATCACAATAACGCGCTTGCCTTCGGCCAGCAAACGCTCCACCAAATGAGAGCCGATAAACCCGGCTCCCCCGGTGACAATCACAGGACGCATATTGTTCCAGTCAGTTTTCATCCGCACATTTCAAATCCCCAGTGTCCCCTGCCCCATCGTCAGCCACGCACGGCGGGTGAGCATTTCCGCGTCACTCCCGCGCCGCCGCCGTCGCTACCTGCTGGCTTCCCCTCCCGGACCATTCAACCAGCGCCTTGGCCAGTCCGTCCGCCAGTTTCTGGCGGTAAGCCGCGGTGGCGATCATCCGCGCCTCCGGCAGGTTGGACAGGTAGCCGCCTTCGATGAGCACCGCGGGGCGCTGCTGGCTGCGGAGCACACCCAGAAAGCGCGCCCGGCGAACGCCCCGATCGACGGTGCGGCTGACGACGAGCAATTCGCGGTGCAGGGCCAGGGCCAGCCGCAGGTTTTGCTCGTCAAAGCTGTTATTTGGAAACGCGACTTTCAGATCATCATAATAACCGCGCGTGAGATTGGAAGGCAGGCCCGCCGGGGTCAGGCAGTACGTTTCGAGGCCCGCTTCGGCGCGCTTCGGGCCGGCGGAATTAAAATGCAGGCTGATAAACAGATCGGCCTTGACCCGGTCGGCAAAGGCGACGCGGGCGGGGATAGCCAGATCGCAATCATTGGTCCGGGTGAGTTTAACCTGCCAGCCGCGCGCCACCAGGAGATCCCGGAGGCGCAACGCCCAATCGAGCGTGAAATCCTTTTCAAACTTCCCGGGGAGAACGCTGCCAGTGCCGGCGTCCTGACCGCCATGGCCCGGGTCGAGCACAATGACTGGCGCGGCGGGAACGCGTGGCATCAGGGGAGCCGTCAGCAGGGGTTCTATGTTTTTCGCCAGGTCCAGCGCATGCACCAGGGCGGTGGAATTCGTAAACTGCGGGACGAACCCCAACCGGAGCTGGACACCATTCCAGAGCGTGGTCTCGGTCCCCGGCCGCAACACCCAGGCGCCTTCGGGCGTGGTGACTTCAAAAGTCGGCAGCGGGTCCTTGGGCCGCCGTTTGGGGGGTGGCAACGTTCTGCTTTTTGCCCAGGCATCGAGCGGGATCCAGATCGGACCCGGTGGAATCTTGAATGGCACAACCGCCGGCAGGTTTGGACTGGCGGACGGGGGGCCGGGACCCGGCGGAGGCGCGAGAACCGAGTCGCTCGGCAAAACCGTCTCCAGCAGCGGCGCGGGTTGAGTAATGGAATCGGCGATGCCAGTTTCGCGGGAGGGCGTGGCGCAGCCGCCCAGGAGTAACAGAACTCCAGCCAACAGACCAACCAGACATCTACCCGCCAATGGCACCCTCCCATTCTGGGCAATGAACCCCATCACTCAAGCTTTTACAGCCCACTATTGCTCACTTTGTTGGATGGTCATCGATCATTCGAGGCGAGGAGGGTGGAAATGATCGAGCTTCCCGATGCCGGCCTGGCTCGCTTTCGCGGCGGCCTTCTCCCCGGCGATCATTGCGCCAGGGCGCGGTAGAAGCGCCCGCCTTCTGGCGGGCCGATCAGCCATTCTTCCTGCGGCTGGGCTGTGATTCGAGTGCTGAGGCTTTCCCAGTATGTCAGGTTGGTGGATGTTTGCAGGGTGCATTGCGCGCCAACTGGCGCGTTGATGCGCAGCACGTGCTGGCCGCCGCCGACCGGCTCGGGCGCCAACAACTCGGGTTTCCGATCAAATTGCAGGGCGTCATAGTACACGGTAAACCCGCCCCCCCAGGTATCCTGGTGGATCTCCAGTTGACGCGCATCGGCCAGGTCCGGCTGGTCATTGGTGCTGGGGGTCCAGACTTCGTTCCCCAACAGCGGGATGCGGAAAAATGTCCAGGCGTGATTCGCCATCAAGTTGTCTGGCGGCCGCAGCTCGAAGCTGCCACCGGCACAGTTCAGTTTGAGGACCGGCTGTGGGCCCTGGAAGTCGTTCGTGTTGTCCCCATAAGCCCAGAAAGAAAGCCAGCCGATATCACGCAGGTCCCAATGCGCGGTTGGCTCCTTCGGGAATTTCACCCCGGTGTCAAAACCGCTGCCGGTCTCAAAGCGTATGGACGACGAGCCGGTCTTGAACTGAGTGGCGTCGTCGATGACAAAACTCGCGACCCCCTCCCAGGGAGGCACAAACGAACCCCAATCCGCCGCGTTGCCCTCGCAAAGATCGCCCAGGAACGGCGTCGGGGCGACGGTCACCACCGCGGAGGCGCTCGCGTGAGCGGGGATGGGGTTGCTGACCGTAACACCATAAAGCCCGCTGTTCGCCACGAGGAGGTTCGAGAGAGACAGGCTGGACGAGGTTGCGCCGCCGATGGCGGCGCCGTTATAAAACCATTGATAAGTGAGCGGCCCGGTGCCGGAAGCCGACACGGACAACACCAGGTTGGTGCCGGCGGCCACGGTTTGCGAGGGCGGCGGGATGAGGATGGCTGGCGGCACATTCAGCCCCGTTGCAAAGGCCGCATTTGTGGTGTTGGCGCGCACGATCAGGTTGGTGACGATCGGCAGGAACGTGCAGCCCGCTTTTGAGGGGCGGAGTTCATAAGCGCCCGCCGGGAGGTTGGTCAGTGAAAACGCGCCATCCTCACCGGCCAGGGTGGTGAACGTTTGCGTCTCCAGGTAATTCAAAGCCAGGCTCCACGATTCGAGCTGGCCGGTCGCTCCAGCCGCCACATCGGCGACCACCAGCTTCCAGTCGCCCGCGACCGGCAAACCCGCCAGGGCCGAAAGGCTCTCGTGGGGCGTGGCGCGCTCGGGATAGAAGGTGATCAGGTCCCGATCGGGCGGACCGCCGGCCATGCGCAGCAACACCCTGGCGCCGCCCGGGTGAACCAAGGCAAGCTTCAGGTTGCTTTGATCCCCGTGCCGCAGCGTGACGCCCACGGCAACGTCCGCCACCGTGCCCGCGACCGAAACCGAGATGATGTTGGTGACGCCGCCGGGCTGGTTGTCAGGAATCGCCAGGGCCGGCGCAACGCTTTGACGCAGCCAGCGCGGGATGCTTCCGTTGACGGTAAGTGCCACCTCCGCCAGGGGCGCGCCGTTGGTCAGAACCGTTCCGTTAACTGCCCCGCCGAGGACGTTCACGATAACCGGCAGCGAAACTGTTTCGGTCCCGTTTGCCAGCTCGCAGGCCCTGGCCACCAGGGTATGAGCGCCGAGCAACCCATCGGTGTTCCAGGCAAACGTGAAAGGCGCCAGAGTGTCGCTGGCGTAGAACACGCCGTCCACGTAGAGGTCCACCCGGCCAAGCGCGCCATCCACCGTGGCGTCAACCGCCACCGGCACAACCCCCGCGACGAGCGCCCCGCTGGCGGGGTGGGTGAGGCTGGCGAAACCGATGCCGGTGGGGCTGGCCAATGTGCCATTGCCGGATTTGAACTGGTCCACATCGATCAAGTAACGCCACCAGTTATTCAGGCGGCGGTCCGGCGCCGGCGCCCGGCCGGGGACATGCGGAAAATGCGCGTACCACCAGTTGAGGTAATCTCGCGCGATGTCGGCATCGTCCGGGGCCCACTCGCGGTAATCCACCAGGCGCGCGGCGTTGGTAAGATACGGATAATTCAGCCACGAATCGCAATCGCTCCACACCTGGTTGGTATTTGCCCAATCGTAATCGGACTGGCCATTGACGGGGTAATGCACGTTGCCCACGGCCCCCTGGCCGGGCGCGCGCAGGTCAATCAGGGTAAAGGCGCTCCAGGCGTTCGTGCGGTTGTTTTCCCAAATGTCGTCGTAAATCTTCCACAGGATGCTCTCGCTGCGATGGCCGAACGACTCCAGCGCCTCCGCCACGCCACGCTCGAAATTCCAGCCCATAACCACAGCCAGGTGTTTGTTGGTCGCGCCGGCCACCGGATACGAGTTGCACCAATAGCCGCCCTCGCCCGCGAAGGTGGATTCCCACATCCCCGAGCCGGGGAAGTTATAGACCCAGATTTCATCGAGATCGCCGCTTTCGATTCTGGCCGTCAGATCGTTGTCCACCAGGAAGCGCCAGTAATCGAACCCGGATTCGTGCCAGGTCCCGGTGCCGATGGCCGTGTCGTAGCTGGCGTCATCATAGCGGAAGCCGTCGAGCAACGCGGGGTATTCATCCACAATCCGCGTTTCCACGATGCGCGGCAGGTAAAGGCCGTGGCTGCTGGCGTTGAAATCGCGGATGATTCCCTGCGTGAGTTGCTCCGGATTTCCCCAACCATAGACTTCATGCATCCGCCGGCCCGCTTTGTTTTCCATGATGGGGTCGTGAATGAAGAGCAGCACGCGTTGGACAATGGCGTCGGGGTTCACCCCCGGGGGCGCGGGCGGTCCGGCGGCCGGACCGCCGCTGTCGAGGGTCACAAACTCGACCCCATCGTAGTAAATACGGAAGCCATAATCCCAGGTGTCCTGGTGGATTTCGAGCTGCGTCACGTCGGTCAGGGTGGGCGTGCCGGCGGCCGTGCGTGTCCATTGCGCGTCCCCCGCCAAGGGCACTTTCACCAGCGTCCACTGGTGGTTGACCGTGACCATGCGATCGGGGGTGTAGCGGAAGTCGCCGTCGGGACTGCGCAGGACGACCACCGGCTGGCTGTCTTGAAAGTCGTTCGTGTTGTCGCCGTAGCTCCAGAAAACCAGATGCGTGTTGGTGCTTAAATCCCAGTGGGCGCTGGCCGCCGCGGGATACCTCACGCCCGTGTCAAAGCCGCTGGCGGTGTCGAGGCGGATCGAGCTGGTTCCGGCGCGGACGCGTGACGAATCGTTGCTGACGGAGGTGGCTGCGGAGTCGGCGGCGAACGAGCCCCATTCGTGAGCGTTATTTTCCGAGAAGTCGCCGGTTTTCCCATGGTTTGCCATCGTGAAGAAGGCAAACACCCCAAGCGAACAAACGACAAAGCTTGTTCTCATGGGCGATGGTTTACGCCTGGACGCGGCGTGAGGCAAGCCCTTTTGAGCGATTCGTTCAGCCCTGTCCGCCCAGTTTTGCCTGCCGGCGCGCCAACACCGCTCCCCCCGTGATGCCGGCATCGTCGCCCAGGTTCGAGGCCACGATCTCGACCCCTTTCATGGTCCCCGGCATGGCGTAATCTTTGGCGGTTTCGATGATGACGCTCATCATCTCGCTCTCCAGGGCTTGAATCACCCCGCCGCCCAGCACGACCACCTCCGGGTTCAGGATGTTGATCACATTGGCCGTGGCGATGCCGATGTACTCCGCCGCGCCTTCCACGATTTTATCGACGAACTTGTCGCCGCGGCGGATGGCTTTGCGCAGATCATTGCTGCGCAGGTCATCCAGTTCATTGCCCAGCATGTCCGTGAGCAGCGTCTTTTGGCCCTCTTTCAGGCCGGCTTTAACCTGCTGAAAAATAGCGGTGCGGCTGGCCAGGGCCTCAAAACAGCCCTTGTTGCCGCAGCCGCATTTGGGGCCGTTGACATCCAGGACCATGTGGCCGATCTCCCCCGCCGTGTGCCCGAACCCGCTGTATGGTTCACCGTTGATGATGATGCCGCCGCCGATGCCCGTGCCGACGAAAATTCCCACCATGGTCTTGGGCCGGGATTTCAGCTCGGCCACGTACACTCCCAAAGCGCCGATGTTACAGTCGTTTTCCACGAAGACCGGCACGCCCAGGGCTTTCTCCAGTTCCTTTTTGAGCGGCACGTTTTCCCAGCCCTCCATGTTCGGCGCGAAGATCACCGTGCCGGCCTCAAAGTTCACCGCCCCTGGCGCGCCAATGCCAATCCCGGCGATGTTCTTCATGCTCAGGTCCGCCTCGTCCACCGCGTCCTGCACGCACCGCGCGATTCTTTCAATGACCCGTGCCACGCCGCGCTGCGGCTTGGTGCTGAGCTTGGTGGTGGCGATGCACTCGAGGGAATTCCTGAAAATTCCGGCCAGAATTTTCGTCCCCCCGAGGTCAACCCCCACCACGTGATCCTTGGTATTCGCTTCAGCCATAAAATCTCTTCGGGTATCCCCTCCCCGCGGAGCGTCCGGCGGCCAGGCGCGGCGCAGGTTGGGTCTATGCCTCCGTCCGGGTTTTCTCCGCGATGACCGCGGCGATTTTCTTGCGCAAATCCGCGTTGATGGCGTCGGCGGAGCGCAGGCCGTCCACAATGGTGAAATGGTAAGTGCGCTGCAAGTGGCGGAAAATGTTCTGCACGGCGTTTTGATACTTGATGAAGCTGTCAAACATGTCGCGCGAGAGCCCCAGGTCCATGCCGCTCTCCCAATAATCAAGCGCGGTGTTCTTTTCGAAGTTTCGCTGCACCAACTCCTCGGGCGGGACATCCAGGTAAAAAACCGCGTCGGGCTCCAGCGCGACGCCATACAGGTTCTTGAGCCAGGCCTCATCCATGCCCCGCACCATGTCGCGGGCCATGAGGGTGTAAATGTAACGATCCGCCAGCACGATAAAACCCGCTTTCAAAGCCGGCAGGATCATGTTCTCCAATTGATCGGCAAAATCCGTGGCGTAAAAGAGGCTCAGCGTGGTGTGGCTCAGGATGTTGCCTTCCTGCGCGCGCTCGAGTTCCTCGCTCACGAGCGTGGAGCGTTTCAAGCCGACCTGCACGGTGGCATGGCCGGTGCCTTCCAGCCATTCGACCAGACTCTGGATTTGAGTCGAGCGTCCCGAACCATCCGCGCCTTCGACGACGATCAGGCGTCCGGCGAGCTCGCTCAGTTCGACTCCGGGAATGCCGTGCCCGTAAAAACGACGTTCGGTGCGCTGCGGCACCAGGATGTGGTGTTGGGCGGTGCGTTTCATGGTTCCTCCTCTTCCACCGAGGGTTTCCGGATCGGCTTCCGGGCGGAGCGGCCCCCCCCCCCGCCCGCCCCCCCCCCCGCGGCCGGGCGCCGACCCCCCCGGGGGGGGGGGGGGCGAGCGACACCCACCCCCCCCACCCCCAACAGGGGGCGCGCCGCCCCCCACCGGGGG
>JBBQYD010000268.1:0-7479 GCA_038209025.1 Verrucomicrobiota bacterium
CAGGCACAGAGCGCGGGCGTGACGGTCAGCGCCACCAGGAGGGACGCGCCCAGGGCCACCGTAAAGGCCAGTCCGCCCCATGCCGGCGCCCACCGCGCCCGAGGACACCAGCACGACCTCCCGCCCGGCTTTTCGCTGCTCGGCGATCTGTGCCACCAATTGTTCCATCTGGGCAAGATCCGGCTGCTTTTGACTGTCGGTCAGCACGCCGGTTCCCACCTTCACCACGATTCGCGACACGTTCTCCAGCAATTCTGAACGCGCGGAACTTGCTTTAGTTGTAGAACTCTTCGAATCCACGTGGCGAGCCTACCAAAGCGCCTGATGAAAGAGAAGTCCTGAGGCTTCAGTAATGAATAGCGCAAAAATATATGGATGACCCCAGCGACGAAAGCGTCCTGCTCAAGGTGCGGTCAGGACAATAGGCGCATCAAATGCCTCTGCCGCGGAGGAGAATCTTTTCCGTGTGCGTTGTCTTTCTCTTGGGACACAGTGAGGCCCTATCATCAGAGGAACAATCGATACTGAAAACATATCTGTGAGATTGACATTTGCCAATGCTTCTACTAAAGGGCTCATTGTCGCAATTCTACTTTTGAACCCGCCGCTCCCGGTTCATCTGCGGAGCCCCGAAAACCTGAGTCTGGAGCACCATGATGAAATGAAGAATCTACCCCTGACCTACTGCCAAATTATAATTGTCGCCAGCGTAAAGGAATAATTGTCGCTGACCACCTAGCTTTGAGGATACAGTTGGCACGTGGAGTTTCACCACTCAGAACCCTCGGATTTCCAGCTCTGAAGTCAATGCCAAATTCACCTTCTCCTCGTCTGGCCGATAGTAGTTACCCCGGATGTCACCTCCAATCTTTGGTGTTTGGGAGGGGCGTTTCTGGCACTGCTGGGTTTCCAGCGGCTTCGTGGCCTCGGACGATCGGGGAGGGTGTTGAAGCTGAATCCTGTTGGATGCTGAAGTCATAAATCTTGCGGGCTCCTCGTGTTCCCGGGCCTGTCCCCTCCAAGTGCGGCCATATTGCACGTTGACGACGATTCGCCAACCCTGCCAGAATCCACGAAACGCGCGCCGACGCTTGCCCGGACGGCGAGTGACCCACAGCCGGGCAGGCAGTTCACGCGGGCGGGCAATCAAGTTGAACCTAAATCAAACCTCTGAACAGAAGGAAAAACCATGGTCATCGTCGAATCTTACACCGTCGCAGTCATCATGTGCCTTGCCACCATGCTGTGCTGGGGTTCCTGGGCCAACACGCAAAAGCTTGCCACCAAAGAGTGGCGCTTTCAGCTTTTCTACTGGGACTACGCCATCGGGGTGTTGTTGTTGTCGCTCGTGCTCGCCTTCACCATGGGCAGCTTCGGCACGGGCGGGCGCGGGTTTCTCGCCGACCTGCGGCAGGCCGATGCCAAATGGCTGGGCTCGGCGTTTCTGGGCGGTGTGACTTTCAATCTCTCAAACATCCTCCTGGTAGCGGCCATTGACATTGCGGGGCTGGCGGTGGCCTTCCCGGTGGGCGTGGGCCTGGCGCTGGTGCTGGGCGTGATCACCACCTATATGGTGACGCACCAGGGCAATGTTCCCATGCTGGCGTTGGGCGTGGCCTTCGTGATGGTGGCCATCGTTCTGGATGGGCTGGCTTATAAACGCCTGACCGCCGGCACCCGCAAGACCCCAATGAAAGGGATGGTGATCTCCGTGGCAGCGGGACTGCTCATGGGCTGGTTTTACAGCTTTGTCGCCCAATCCATGGGTAAGATCGATGCCGCGACGCAGATCCTTGAACCGGGCAAGCTCAGCCCCTATACCGCAATTTTCATGTTCTCAGCGGGTTTGCTTTGCTCAAACTTCATTTGGAACAGCATTATGATGGTCAAACCTCTTTCCGGCAGTCCGGTGCCCTTCGGCGACTATTTCACCAAAGGGAGTGTCCGGCTGCATTTGATCGGCATCCTCGGCGGCGTCATCTGGAATCTCGGGATGAGCTTCAGCATTGTTGCCGCAAGCGCCGCGGATCCCGCCCTCGCTTACGGGTTGGGCCAGGGTGCAACCATGATTGGCGCCTTCTGGGGCGTGTTCATCTGGAAGGAGTTCAAAGGGGCTCCCCGCGGAACCAACACCTTTCTTGCCGCCATGTTCTTTTTCTACCTGTTGGGTTTGGGCATCCTCATCGCTTCCAAGCTGTGAAAACCTTTTCCGCCCCGAATTTTAACATGAAGCATCCCGCTCTCGAAAAATCCCAAGCCCCCTTGTTCAACGGGTTCTTTTATGACAAATAAATCCATCCTCGTCGTCGGCAGCTCCAACACAGATATGATCATCAAGATGGAGCGCATTCCAAAACCAGGTGAAACCATTCTTGGGGGACACTTTGTCAGCGCGGCGGGCGGCAAGGGCGCCAACCAGGCTGTCAGCGCGGCGCGGGCAGGTGGGCAGGTGTCGTTTATCGCCCGGCTCGGTCGGGATATGTTCGGTGATACAGCGCTGGCCGGGTTCATCGCGGACAAAATAAACGTGGATTACGTGGTTCGAGACGCCGCCACCCCTTCGGGCGTGGCCTTGATCTTTGTCGGCAGCAATGGCGAAAACAGCATCGCCGTCGCTTCCGGCGCCAACAGCAAGTTAACCCCCGCCGACATCCGGAAGGCCAAACCCGCGTTTGAACGGGCCGGCGTGCTCGTCCTCCAATTGGAGACCCCGCTGGAGACCGTCGAGGCCGCCGCGGCCCTGGGAAACGCGGCGGGCGCCAGAATCATCCTCAATCCCGCCCCTGCCCGGCCACTGCCGGACAAATTGCTTCGGCGCCTGTATCTGCTTACGCCCAATGAAACTGAGGCTGAAATGTTGACCGGCGTTGCCGTCACCGACCAGGCGTCGGCGGCCAAAGCCGCCCAGGTGCTCCTCGATAGGGGAGTGCGCAACGTGATCGTCACGATGGGCGCGCGCGGCGCCCTCGTTGTGGGCCAGGACGGGAAGGTGAAAATTCCGGCCTATAAAATCAAGGCAGTGGATACGACGGCTGCCGGGGATGTTTTCAACGGCACGTTGGCCGTGAAATTGGCCGACGGCGGGTCGTTGTTGGAGGCTGCGCGCTTCGCGAGTGCCGCCGCCGCCATCTCCGTCACACGCATGGGCGCACAGACCTCCGCACCGACCCGGGCGGAGATCGAGCGATTCCAACGCTGACTACAGATTTCCCGCCAGGGCCGGGGACAAGCCGCAGCCCGAGAAACGGGAGGCAGCCTGGTTTTCAGTCATAGGCAAACTGTGCGGTGGCCGTGGTGTCCTGATCCGCGGTGATGCGCGCCCAGTAGGCGCCCAGGGAATCCGGGAACCGGTGCTGCACCCGGTTCCCCGCACCCACCAGGAAATCGCGGTAGGCGACCCATACTCCGGTCCCCGAGATGTCCAACTCCAGGCGCAGGCGCACCGGTCTGCCGCCCTGGTGCGACAACGTCACCCGCTTCCGATCATAGCCCGTCATCAGGTAAGGATCACTCGGCTCATTGGCTTTCACAGCGGTGTTCATCCATGGGCCGCCCACGCCCCAGGGTTTGCCGAACTGCCAGAGATCGTCCACCGCTCCCACCCAGAGCGCGCACCGGCCGTCATCGCTGCGAATAATGTGCTGGCCACCGGCGTCCGCGCTCAAGCCGCTTATCACCAATAGTCCGCGATAGCTCGCATAATCCACGATACGCCGATTGTGGGTCGCGATCGGCCGCACTTTGGCGAACCCGCCCGCATTGTCCGCCGGCAGCTCGTAAAAAGACCCGTAAACATTGAGGAGATTGCGCTCCGTGGAAATCTCACGACAGGCACGCGCCGCACCGAGCGCGCCGGGATGGTCAAATGCCACGTCTCCCCGGGGCAGGCGCCAACGCCGGCCCGCCTCATCGATGTAAACCACTGAAGCGGCATCCGCTCCGATGACCGGCGGTGGAATCGCCGCGTTACGATCCAGCCACTCGGCCCCTTCACGGTCCTGAACCGCCCGAAGGCGAAGGTTGCCGTCCAAGTCGTAACCACCGATCTGGCCCGCCGGGTTGCGCGCCAGGAAACGCAAGGTTTTGAAATCAGCGCCCCGGGCATGCAGTATCCCGCCGGTAACCTCGGTCTCACGCAGCGGGCTGATCCCGCGGAAAATGGGGGCGGGTTGCGCGCTCCGCTGGTCCTCACCCGCATAGTGGAAGAAGGCCGTCGTCTGCGCCGCGTCCCGGGCGGCCGTCAAACGCACCCACGCCCCGGACTCACCGCGCTTGAATTCAACCCAGACGCCGCCTTTCGCTGGCACGGTCACCTCGCGCAACCGAGTCCAGCGGCCGTTCCCCTTGGCATCCGTCTCGATGATAAAGGAAATGGGCTGCTCACCGCCATGGGCCAGGTGCAGGGAGCGGCGTGCGAAGCCGGAGAACAGGAACGGCTCGCTGGGCACTCCGGCTTTAACATCTTCGCTGAGCCACACCGCGCCACGTCCCAGGGGCGGTCCAAACCGGTCCAACCGCGGCGGGTCCACAAACCAGAGATTCGATTGGGAGCGACCCGGCCCGGCAAGGTTCCCCTTCAGCCGGCTCTTGTTCAGAAATTCATTGCGCGCCGTATCGTCGCACCCGAAAACCAACCGGTCGTTCCAGCGGCAGAAATCCCCGATGACCTTCAAGTAGGTGGAGCGTGATGAAATGCCGCTCGACCTGGCCGGGGAAAAGTCCCGCGGGAAGGTCCAGAACGAGCCATGCATGGTCATAAGCAGGTGCTTCTCTCCAATGTCCCGGATGCGCGGCCACTCCGTGTTCCAGCCATGGGCGCCATCGTAGCAGTGAGAGGCTTTGGGCAGACGAAACGAACTCCACACGCCGTTGGCACGGGTCATCAGGATCAGCGAACGGTGATCCCAGCCAATCGACCAGACGCGATCGTCCCCGGGTGGATTCCCGTCGATGCCCCCCGGACCGGTCACTTCGGTGAACTGGTTGCGCCGCACGATGGTCCACTCCGGCGCCTTCCCGTCCCACTCAGCAAGCACGCCGCTGGGTACGGCCGGGTCCCTCAAAGCTGCCGGCGCATGATCCCCGTTATTCGCATAAACATAGCGGCCCTGGGCCGAGTAAAAGCCTTTTCCGTGATAACCCGGCAGATTGGCTTTCCGCCCGGTAGTGCGCTGTTCATCAGCCCATAACTCGGTCACCGCGAGCGTTTTCACATCCACCTCGTAAAACCCTTCCTCCATGGTGGCATAAACGATTTTGTTCGCTGGCTGTGCCAGGTGCCGGGCCATGCCGGTGGGGCGCCCGAACATGACGTCATAGGGAATCACCCGCACCCGGCCATCGGTGCCAATAACGTAAGGCCCGATGAAAAGCTGGTGTGATTCCGCATGGATCATCCGGTTTGCCGGCGTGCCGCCAATGCTTTCCGGTCGAACGATCTGCTCCAATGCGGGGGTAATCTCGTAAAGCTTGTCGGTGGACCCCTGCGGTTTGTGCGGCGCATAGGTGACCACCCAAAGCCGTTCCGCCCAGGGAACCACCGCGCCAGTGCCACACTCACCCTCCTCGTTGAACATGGCCAAGTGCGGGTAAATGCCGGAAACCTGTCGCGGCTCAGCCGCCACCACGGTGGCCGCCGCCAGCGCGGCCAGCAGGCATGAAAAGAAATGCGGGCGATTCATAAGTTCCAAGGGCGATAGTCGCTGATGTCTCGCGGCAATTCAATTCCCGCGAACCAGCCGAAAAAAGACGGACCCCAGGGCGGGGTCAAGCGGGAGCGAAGCCTGGTTTGACACCACGCCGTCCACGGGCCACCAGGCCGGCCCCAAGCCGGCGTCAGCAGGGTTGGTTTGACCCTCCAGGAAATAGCTGACGTAGCCAGGCGGCCAGGAAAGCCGGAGGTTGTTCCTGGCGGCCTCCGCCTGCAGCGAGAGAGTCGGAGGGCTGGCCGGTTCGACCGTGACGGTCATCGTGCCGATTGCCAGCAACCCCTCCGCATCAGTCGCACTTACAACAAAGACGTTCGACCCTGTGTCGGCTGAGGCGGGCAAGCCGGAAAGATCACCGTTGGCCGCCACGTTGAGCCAGTCCGGCCCGCTCACCTTCGCGAAGGTGAGCACGTCGCCACTGGCCAGATCCGAATCAAAGGCAGCCTCGGCGACGGAGGCCTGGTAAGCCGCGCCGACTCTGCCGGCGGGCGCGGGAAAGACTTCACTGCGAAAACCGGGGGGACTGTTAGGCGCCAGGCTGAAGGCCTTGACGCCCAGACCGTCCATGACCAGCGAAAAAGCACCGCCAATGGTGGCCGTGGTGGTGCCGGCGAAAAGGTCCGTTCGGGCGGTCCGCGGCAGATGCTCAAAAGTTGCGGTCACCGGTTGGGACCCTGAATTAACAATGAACAGGTAATTCGTCCCGTCCAGAACGGCGCTAGCATAGGTCAGAGACGGATAGATGTTGGTCGTGCTTCTGTAGATGGTCTGGAGCGTGGGCGGCCCCGCGGTAATCGTCATGGTGACCTTGGTCCGGCGCTGGCCCCGGAGGAAGACTGGCGCCAGCTTAAGCGGCCCATTCAAGTCGCGGGCGACCGTCAGGTAACCATCGAGGTAGGCCTGGAAGCTGGCATCGGAAAAGCCGGCGCGACCGCGGAAGCCCGACCAGATATGGATGCCTTTGCCTCCCGTGATCAGACCCATGTAGGCATCGTGCCGGCACCAGTTTGTGATCTGACCAAAAGCGCCGGCCGGCGGATCGGCAGCCATCCAAAGCACGATCCAGGGCACCGCGGAGGTATTTCCGAGGGTAATGGCGCCCATGGTTTGTTCCATGGACCAGCGGGCCCAGATGCGGTTGGTCTGGTAGTTGGGGTCCGCGCTGTTGACATAGCAGCCTTTTGCGCAAATATCCTGGAATTGGCCCGAGGTGGCTAGTTCCGAGGCGAGCCGGTGGTTCGGTTCATACATGCAAACCGGGCGGCGAAGCGGGTCGTTCGAACGCACGATCGAGCAGACCAACCCCAGGTAATGCATCTCATCTGACCGCCAGGGACGCAGTTCCTCCGGTTCGATATCCCAGATGGCGATGTTCAGGTTGGTCTTCACCGGGTTGAGGATCGCCATAACCTCATTGCTGACGGTCTGGTCGGAAGGCCACACAAAATTGGTGGCGGTGGGCGACCAGGCGGACATCGAAGGCGGCCTGAGTTTATAAATGATTCTGCAATTGAGGGCGACAGCGTTGCTCAATGGACCAACCTGGCTCCCATAATAAGGGCCGATGGCGGTAGCCCCGTTGGTCAGGCTGTAGGGCGTGTCCCCGCGCACGGTTGAATAAAAGGTAAAGCAGAAGTCGTCACCCTTCGGATAGAGGTCCGGAAGAGCGGCGCCGAGGCTGAGCAGGGGATGAGCCATGGTCGCCAGCAGGAACCATGCGCGGGCGGCGCGATCAGCCAACCGCCGCGCCGAGCGGAAATCATGAGTGAGC
>JBBQYD010000269.1:0-7468 GCA_038209025.1 Verrucomicrobiota bacterium
GGCAACTCCACCCCTCGCCTGGAAAAGTAACCCCGGGCCGGACCCAGCCACGCCACCAGCAAATCCGGACGAATTGCCCGCAGGGTCTCGGGCTGCGCGAACAGTCTCAAATTCAGGTTCGACATAAAAAAACCACTTGAATGCAGGGTAAACGACCGGGTAGGCCATAGAGTGTCCGACCCAAAAAATAAATCGCGCCGTAACGCGGACACCCAGAGGCGCGACGCCGCTGCCACTTTGTGACCTCAGGAGCAATTGCGGCACGCTGTGGGGAAGCGGGGGATGAACAAGCCCCAACGAAGAGAGACGACGCCAGGACGAACCGCCGCGAGGATTACAATCTCAGCGCCTATTTGTAATTGGAACGTAGCCCGCCCATGGATACAACATCAGCAAGCAGCAACTCTGAACGAAAAGTCACGTCGATCGAAAATTTTTGATGACAAGGCGATGAAGCAACGATATATCTTGAACGTAGCTCGCATGAACTGTCCCAAGAACCCAAGCCGTGAGAAGGTTGGCATTGCCGCTCCCTCGCCGGGCAGCGGTGAAACCTGCCACCAATGAATTATTACGCGCATACTGCCGAAGATGACCAGGGCAATCCACTTCCCGAGAGCTCAGGCAAGTGGCAGCCGTTATCGACTCATCTTCGAAACGTGGCGGACCTCGCCAAAGAATTCGCGTTACCCCTGGGTCTCGGCGCGGAAGCCGAACTGGCCGGATTGCTGCACGATCTGGGGAAGTATGCGGAGCGATTCCAGGCCCGACTCCACAACCCCGCGATTCACGGCATTAACCACTGGGCGGCCGGCAGCGTGCAAGCGCGCACAATGAATGCCTGGGCTGTGGCATTCGCTGCCGATGGGCATCATACCGGTATTCCGGCTCTGAACGACAACGCAGCAGGAATACCCTTGCGGCTCACCGTGGAAGAGTTCACCAACCCCGAGACTCGTTCAGAGCTGACGGGCCAGTGCGCGGAAGCATTGGAGGAACTCCTCGCCCGCTTAAGGAATGACAAGCTGCCGCTCCCTTCGCTTTCACAGCGCCCGATACTAGATCGATTCGCTGAAGCGTTGCGGACCCGGATGCTCTTCAGTTGCCTGGTGGATGCGGACTTCCTCGACACTGAACAACATTTCAACGCGACTCAACCGGCTCTCCGCGCCGTGCCGGGCCTTCAATCGGAGCAGGCGCTGGCTCTCCTCCAAGGCACCCTGCAATCAAAGCCAGTCGACGGTTTGATCAACGCGCTACGACGTCAATTGCTTCAGGATTGCCTCAAGGCTGCCGAACAGCCCCCCGGTTTGTTCACGCTTACGGCGCCCACCGGAAGCGGTAAGACCCTCTCGTCAATAGCGTTTGCACTCCGGCACATCGCCCATCACAACGCGGGTCTCACGCCAAATGACCCTCGCTGTTTCCGGCGTGTCATCGTGGTTATTCCCTACACCAGCATCATTGAGCAAACCGCCCGGGTCTATAGGGAGATCTTCGAGCTGCCATTCGGGCCGGATTATGTCTTGGAACACCACAGCGCAACCGCCCCCCGTGAGCGCGAGGAGGATCAAGGCCGCGACGCGGAAGAAGATCGGTTGAGGCGAGCCCGCCTCGCAGCGGAAAACTGGGCATCCCCGCTGATAGTCACCACCAACGTCCAGTTCTTTGAGAGCCTATTCAGCAACCGTCCTTCAGATTGCCGTAAACTCCACAGTATCGGCCGTTCGGTGGCCTTATTCGATGAAGTTCAGACGCTGCCGCCACAGCTCGTGCCGTCCCTGCTCTCGGGCGTCCGGCTGCTCACGCGCGACTATGGCGTCACCGCCGTTTTTATGACGGCCACGCAACCGGCGTTCGCTGCCGCAGGTGAGGCCCTGCCTTATGGCTGGCAGCCAGCGGAAATTTCCTCAAACCCTGTCGCGATGGCTGAGAACCTGAGACGCACGATTATCGAATTGCCCCCCGCGAAC
Organism: Verrucomicrobiota bacterium; assembly: GCA_038209025.1. Taxonomy (GTDB): domain Bacteria; phylum Verrucomicrobiota; class Verrucomicrobiia; order Limisphaerales; family UBA8199; genus JBBQYD01. The sequence continues at coordinate 1,974 of JBBQYD010000269.1, forward strand.
ACTACGCTCGCATGGCCGGAACTAGCACGCCGCCTCGCTATCCAGCACCAATCTCTCTGTGTCGTAAACACCACCAAAGACGCTCGCGAGCTGTTCCGCCTGGTACACGAATCGAAACCTGACGCCACGTTCCACTTGTCTGCGCGTATGTGTCCGGCTCACCGTCAGGAAACGTTGGTGGAAATTCGCCGCCGCCTCAATCCCAAGTCAAATGAACCTTGTCAGCTCGTTTCCACTCAACTCATCGAAGCCGGTGTGGATGTGGACTTCCCCATCGCCTTTCGCGCTCTCGGGCCGCTCGACTCCATCATTCAAACCGCAGGCCGGTGCAATCGCGAAGGTCGCCACCTTGAACCGTGCCAAGTGGTCATTTTCCGCCCCGTGAATATCAAGCTCCCGCCGGGGGCTTACGCCTTGGCGACGGCGAAGACGGAGGAGTTTCTCGTTCGGCATCCCAACACGCCCCTGCATCAGCCGGAGACTTACCGGAAGTACTTCGCGGAACTCTACAAGCTGGTCGGGCCGGAAGTGGCCGAAGCCGACAAAGTCCTCAAGTTTTCCAAGGATTTCGACTTCCCCGCCGCTGCCGCCGCCTGTCAGTTGGTCGGTGACGAAACCCGCGCCGTGCTAGTAAAGTGGAAGGACAAAGGTGGATCGAATCGCGGAGAAGCACTGGCTCAGAAGCTCCACCGTGAAAAACACCTGACTGCAGCGGACTGCCGTGAAGCCCAGCGCTACTCCGTGAATCTGTATCAATCCGAGTTTTTTGATGCCCGGACCAGGGGCTACATTTATCAACCCGCCAAGGATTGGGATTTCTGGGTTTGGAATTCCGATTATGACGACAGCCTCGGATTGGGACACTTGGGAGATTTCGTATGCTGAGTGGCCGACTCAAACGTAAAGGGAGAGCCGACCGAGCATCCGCCCGGTCGGCCGTCTCTCAACATAGCTGGCCAGTCAATATTTCAATCCGCGCCACAATTGGCGATTGTTCAGTACTTAAGCAAGGAAGTTCAGATTCTGCCATTGACAATTCAGTAAATCGAGATATTCTTTATGCCATTGATTGGCCTGCTATAATATCAATGAGCGAGATCGAAATAGTGGCACAGATCGAATCGCACCGAAAAAAGTGCGCTGGCGATCTTGAATGGTTTGCAGGAGTTCGCGTTGCGCCTCGGATTCACCCTTGGGATGAACAGGAACTTCCCTTTTCAACCAGCGCTTGGATCGACCTCCTGAGTGATACGCCCGAGGAGGCGCAGCGAGTCGCCCGAAGTCTTTTCGCGCTCGGGTGGGGCAGGTCACCAGCTCACGCCTACTTATCAAGTGGCAAACACGTTTTCGCATACGCAGTCAAAAAAATAGCATCCCTCAACTGATTATGAATGTCCACCTCCACACTTGGGGCGACCTGGCGTGCTTCACCCGGCCGGAAATGAAAGTCGAGCGGGTGAGCTATCCCGTCATTACCCCGAGCGCCGCTCGCGGCCTGCTTGAGGCTATTCTTTACAAGCCGCAATTCCGCTGGCGCATCAGGCGAATCGCGATCAAAAAGCCGGTTCGATTCCTGGCCTTCCGCCGCAACGAAGTAAAATCGCGACTCTCGCCGCGCAAACCCGAGCCGTTGTTTGCCGATGAAGATCGCACCCAGCGAAACACCCTTGCGTTGCGGAATGTGGATTACGTCATCGAGGCCAGCCTTCACCTGACACCGTTGGCCGGCTTGCCTCGCCGCAAACCAGCCGACGTTGAGGATTACGACGACGACACACCCGTGAAATACCTCGCTATGTTCCAACGTCGTGCCCAGAAGGGACAATGCTTCGCCCAGCCCTGCTTCGGCTGCCGCGAATTTCCAGCGCACTTTGAGCTGGCCGACGAAGCCGACATGGAAGTGGAGACGGGCGTTAATGCTGACACTGATCTCGGCCTGATGCTTTACGACGTCTTTAACCTCGACGTACCCAAGGACGAACCACCCGGCGCGGTCGAAAAGTCCCGGCCCCGTATTACTTTTTTCCGGGCTGAACTCAAAAACGGCATCGTCGCGGTCCCGGACTGGGCGGATATAAAGAAACAACTCGGAGGTGGTTCATGATGCTCCAAGCCCTCATCACGTACGCTGAACGCGAAAAACTCGGAGACGCCGATTTTGAAGGCGTCAGCGTCCGCTGGCTAATTCCTTTGGACAAATCCGGCAATCTGGCTGGCGGGCCCATTCCACTAGTGGAGAATCCCGGCGACAAGAAGCCCAGGCCGAAGCAAATGCTGCGCCCGTTCACCTCGCCCAATGAGTTGAACCAGGGAACAAAGTCGCATTTTCTCTGCGACACCTTGGAGCGCGCAACGCTCTTTCTTGATCCGAAGGCGCCGGAGAAGTCCGAAGCCCGGCGTGTGCAGCACGGGTATTTTCAGTCCTTGTTGAAAGAAGCTGCGACCGAATTCCCCGACGCGTCAGCACTATTGCAGCCCGTGCTTGCCTTTCTGCAAAAGCCCGAGGCCGTCGAGGAACTCCATCGCCAACTCACGTTGCTGAAAGCCAAGCCCTCTGACAACGCCGTCTTTGCCGTGGATGGCGTGAATCTGCTCGACTCCAAACCGCTCCAATTATTCTGGAGGAATCGCCGCCGACGTTCCGCTGCCAAAGGCGAAACGCGCGAGCAACGCATCTGTTTGGCTACTGGGGAGCTTGCTGAAACGCTCGACACTACCGAGAAAATCAAGGGCGTTCCCGGAGGCCTCGCAACGGGAACGAATCTCATCAGCTTCGACAAAGACTCCTTCTGCTCCTTTGGCTTGGAACAGGCGCAGAATGCCGCGCTATCCATTTCTGCCGAGTTGAACATTCGCTCCGCCCTCAACGGTCTTATCGAAAGGAGTCGCTCGCAGAAACTGGTATTCAACGACACTGCCCATTTGCATTGGACGCGGTTGCCAATTGATGATGATCCCATCGATATTCTAGCCACCGCCGACGAAAACGCTATCGCCTCCCTCCTCAAGTCTATTCAGTCCGGTCATCGTACGGCCTCAATCGATGTCAATCTCTACTATGCTCTCAGCTTGTCGGGCAACGGCGCTCGGATAGTCGTTCGGGATTGGCTGCAAAGCACCGTGCTGGACGTGGAGCGTCACGTGGCCGAGTGGTTTCAAGATCTGGGAATCATGGAGCCCGATGGAGCGGGCGTGAGACGCGACTTTAAATTTGGGGCGCTGCTCTACGGAATGGTTCGTGCCGAGCTGGCCGAACTCTCGCCACAAGTACCGACACAACTTTGGTACGGCGCGTTGCGCGGGCGTTCTGTTCCTTTGCCGCAATCCGCCTTGTCTGCCGCTTTGCGCCGCCAACAACTCGACCAGGAAAATAAACTCAACCCGGCACGTCTCGCTCTCATCAAAGCGTGCCTTATCCGCTCCTCAAATTCACAAAACAACAATTCACAAACGAAAGACAATGCCATGACTGAATCCCTGAATCCTGAATGCGGCGAACCGGCCTATCTTTGCGGTCGCTTGTTTGCGGTCTTCGATCGGCTCCAATACCTCGCACTGGGCGGCGTAAATGCCGGAGTAGTCGAACGCTACTATGCCAGTGCTAGCACCACGCCCGCGCTCGTCATGGGCCGGCTGTTTCGGAACGCCCAATTCCACCTGGCAAAGGCCGACGGTGGGGTGGCGGGCAATGCCACCAAAGACTTCGAGGGTATCACTTGCGCGCTGGGCAATGAATTCCCGGCCACCCTTGATCTGGAAGGTCAGGGGCGGTTTGCCCTTGGCTACTACCATCAAAAAGCTGAATACCGCCGGCGAACCGCAGAGCGGAAGGAAAAGGAAACCGCCGGTACCGCCAAATGAACCACTCACCAGTAACGATCAACAATCCAATTATTGAAACCCTATGAACAATCGCTATGACTTCGTTTATTTTTTCGACTGCAAGGACGGCAATCCTAACGGTGACCCTGATGCCGCTAACTCTCCGCGCATCGACCCGCAGGATATGCACGGTCTCGTCTCCGATGTTTGCCTCAAGCGTAAAATCCGTAATTTCGCGCTTCTCGCCAAAGGGGGCAAAGCGCCGTTCGATATCTTCGTGCAGCAAGGGTCGGTGCTAAACGACAAAATTGTGGAAGGCCACCAGGCGGCGGGAAACGATGTCGACGGAAAGAAAAAGACCGCCGATCGCAAGCAGGTTCAGTCGGCCCGCTCCGAAATGTGCAAACGCTTCTATGACGTCCGCACGTTCGGCGCTGTTATGTCAACGGGCGCGAACGCCGGCCAGGTGCGCGGTCCCGTTCAGATTAGCTTCAGCCGCTCCATTGACCCCATTCTGCCGCTGGACTTAAGCATCACCCGCATGGCCGTAACCGAGGCCAAAGAAGCCGATGCACCCAACCAGACGATGGGCCGCAAAAACCTCATCCCTTATGGCCTCTATCGCTGCCATGGATTCATCAGTGCTCACCTCGCCAACGAAACGGGCTTTAGCGACGACGACCTCGCGCTCTTCTGGCAATCCCTCACCCAGATGTTCGACCATGACCGGTCCGCCTCGCGGGGCACCATGGCCCCACAAAAGCTCATCGTGTTCAAGCACCAGTCGATGCTCGGCAATGCTCCCGCGCACAAGCTTTTCGAGCGCGTTAGTGCCAAGCGCAAAGTCGGGGTGAATGCGCCTCGAGCCTTTTCCGATTATGAGTTCGCCTTCAACAAAACGGAGTTGCCTGCTGGGATTGAGGTGATGGAACTCCTTTGATTCTAGTGAGCGTCGACCCTCAAGCATCCTGTCGCGCGAACTCCGCTGGTGCTGAATCACCAGCGGAGTTATTGCCCCTCTCGCTGTTGAACGACTATCTCTACTGCCCGCGCCGGGCGGCATTGAAGATCGTCGAAGGCTGGCGTCGGTCGAATCAGCACACCGAACGCGGCGACATTGTCCATGAGCACTCGGATTTGCCAGGGTATGAGGTCGCCAAAGGCGTGACGTTGCTCCGCGCGTTGCCGGTCTGGTCGGAACGGCTCGGATTGAACGGCAAATGCGACATCGTGGAACAGCGCCCCGACGGCTCGCTGTTCCCCGTCGAGTTCAAACTCGGCAAACGCCGCCAATGGGAGAATGACGACGCGCAACTCTGCGCCCAGGCGCTTTGCCTGGAAGAAATGTTCGGCCAGCCCATTCCCGCCGGCGCGATCTTTCACGCGGACAGCAAACGCCGCCGGGAAGTGCCGTTCACCGCGGACCTGCGCGAGCGCACCGAGCGGGCGGCGCAGGCCCTGCACGCCTTGTTGGTTGGCGACGCCGTTCCCGCGGCGGTATTCAAGCCAGCCTGTGAGGAATGCTCCCTGTTCGACATTTGCCTGCCGAAACTGGGCGCAACAGGCCGAGTGTCCGGAGCATCGAAAGCCTTGTTCAAAATTGGAAATTGAGTCGGTCAGGCGCAATGTGAGAATAATCTGAAATGCCCCGCCACCCTCCATCTAAGCTTTGA
>JBBQYD010000270.1:0-7445 GCA_038209025.1 Verrucomicrobiota bacterium
TGGTCTCCGCAAAAGCCAGCACATCGGGGTTGTACGCCGTGGTGTTCGCCCCCGTCTCATTATGAAAATATACGCCGGCGGCGGCCACCGGGTCGCTGGCGATCAAATCGCCCGCCTGCACCAGGCCGGTCTGCATAAACCCCCTGGCCAAAGCCGTGGCCATCTTCCCGCCGCCGATAAATCCTATCTTCATCCTGGAGCCCATGCGCCTGTTTTACCAGTGCGCCCGCTCCTCTGAAAGCATTTTCGCCAAGTTTGCCGCCCCGCGGGCAACTATTCCGCCAGGCGCCGCGCCGCGCGCCACCCAGGCCGGGCATTTGACAAATCCCGGCATCCGGGCTAAATACTTTCTAATGGCCCGTATAACTTGGAGTTAAACAACAGCAACGCACTTATGGGCGCCGCGGATTTCAAAAATCGCGTCAGGGGATTTACTTTGGTCGAATTGCTCGTAGTCATGGCCATCATTGCGATCCTGGCCGGCTTGTTGCTTCCCGCGCTGCTGGCCGCGCAGTCCAAGGCCCGTTCGCTGGCCTGTCTCGCCAACCAGCGGCAAGTCAGCTTCGCCTGCATGCTTTACGCCGGCGATGCCCAGGAGCGCATGCCGTACAACCTGGGCACCGCCGAAATAAAGCAAGCGGTTGCCAGTGGGCAATACCTCAACTGGACCAGCCCGGTGATGAGCTGGGAGTTGGACCCCGAAAACACGAACACAGTCCTGCTCACGGAAGGTGGTCTCGGACCTTATGTGAGCCGCGAGGCCGCTGTTTACCGCTGCCCGAGCGACCGCGTGGTAAGCGATATCCAAGCCGCCGCCGCCTGGGCCCACCGCACGCGCAGCCTCTCGATGAACATGATGATCGGCGACGCCGGCGAGTTCACCCGCACCGGGACCAATGTCAACAATCCCAACTACAAGCAGTTCTTCAAAGCCACGCAAATTCCCCACCCATCCGAAATTTTCGTTTTCATTGAGGAGCACCCGGACAGCATTAATGATGGCTATTTCATCAATCGGGCTCACTCTTACAAATGGATGGATTTGCCGGCTTCCTGGCATAATGGCGGCGCCAACCTCAGCTATGCCGATGGCCATGGGGAGCATCATAAATGGCGCTTTGCGAGCACGCGCCCCCCTGCCAGGCCCGACGCCGCCCAACTGCCCTTTTATATTCCCGCAGGGCAGAGCGGCGATTTGGACTGGCTCATGGAACGTATGAGCACGGACGACTACACTGAGGGCTACACCACTCGTTATTAGGCCGGGTTCTTCGGAGACCGGCCCACCCGGCGATCACAGGTACTTCCTGAGCACTTGCGAGTCCTCCGGACCGGCCAGCGTGTAACATTTGTCTCCGGCTGACCAACTGACCGACAACATATCCGCCATTCTGGACACCTGCGGTTTCTCGGCAGGCGGGTCCTTGAACGCCGATCGACGAGTCACGAACAGGAACAGCATCTGCCGGTCCCCACGATCAAAGCAAGCCATGCCCACGGGGTGGTTGCGCCAGCGCAGCACGCCGCCACCGGTAAGCTGAAGGCTTTTCAGGCTGGCCGGCACTTCGTAATCCGCCGGGGCGCCGCCACCGGCCAAATGCCGCCGCAGGGCTGCCATGTCCCCAGTAACCACGTCCATGCGGTATTCACGCACGGCGCTCCCCACCATGCGCAATTGGTATTTGGCGAATTGATCCAGAGTGGCGGGCTTCCAGAGGAGGCCCGCCACCCCCCCGAAAATAAGGAGGGCGGCGGCGGCGGCCTGCCAGACGTGGGGACGCCGCCACATGGGCACCGGGACGATCCTGACCGATGCTTTGAGGTGTGCTTTCAGATTCCCGGGTACCGGCACGCTCCGCAACTTCTTGCGCATTTCCGCTTGAAACGCGCAGTGGTCGGCAAACCATTCCCGCAACTCTCCGTCGGTCTCGCAAACGGCGATCGCCTCCGCTATTTCAGGGTCGCTGGCGTCGGCCGTGCCCGGACGATAACAAAGCAGGGTTCTTTTTGCGTCCTCGCGGTTCATTGCGCCTCCTTTCCGCTCGGTGGGGTTTCATCCCGGCGCAGCATGATTCTCCTCAACTGGTTCAGCCCTCTGGCGATCCGCGACTTGACTGTTCCGAGTGGCACATCCAAAACCTCCCCTATTTCCTGGTAGGAATAGTCCTCCAGGTAAAACAGGGCGAGCGCGCCGCGGTACTGCTCATCCACCCTGGATAGCATCGCGACCGCTTCAAGGGCGTCCAGGCGTGTCACATGATCCACCTCCACCCGGGGCAGATCGTCCATGGTGTCCACAATTTCCACCTCGGGAAAACGCACTATCCGCCGGCGGACGCGCAAAAAGGCGCGGTGCAAGGTGGTAAACAGCCAGGCCTTGACTCTGGCTGGGTCGCGCAACTGGCGCCCTTTCTCCGCCCAGGTGAGGAACGTTTCCTGCACCAGGTCCGCGGCCTCGTCTTCTGCTCGGGTCAAGCTCATGGCAAACCTGAACAATGGGGCGTAAAACTGGTCAACGATCACGTCGAAGTCCAGGTCGCCCCGTCCAGGGTCTTGCTTGTATGAGTCCTGAAGCGCCACAAAGGTTCCTGTGAATCTGCAGCCAAACTAAGAATTGTCGTCTGCCGCCGCAAGCCTTGCCGGTCACGGCGACGGGAAACGTTTGCGCCGTTCGGTTGCCGGGCATGAAACCCGCAACGCCAATGGCCACCGCCCCCACCGGTTCAATCACCTTTACCGGCCGATCTGTCGAGCCGGACAACCTTCGAAGTGCCTCCCGCCGAACGGCTTGTTGAATGCTGAAAAAAAGTCACATCTTCCGGGAACCAAAAGCTTCCCTCATACCTCTCATAAGCATGAACGAAATCAAGCGGCACCGACCCAGTCCCAGCCAGACGCCCGTCATGCGGGTGCCTGTCCGGGTTTGGTTCGAGCCGTCGTTCACGGTGCCAGTCACCCGGATACGTTCACTCGGACGGCGCGCATCCAGGTGCCGTCCACTCGGCTCCGGCCCGGCTATCCGGGTTGGATGGATAACGTCAGAAGCACGTAGAAAAACAACAACCAATGAAAATACAATTGATTCGCACGTTTCAGCTAACGTGTCTCGCGTCCTGGATCGGCGCGAGCGCAAGCGTGGCTGACACCATCACCCTCTCAGGATCCAAGGACACGTTCATCAGCACGTATGCCTCGAACAATAACTCAGGGGGCATGCTCTGGTTTGATGTGGGGGCGGACGGTGGCCAGGTGGGACCTCCTGGAGTTCGCCGCGGGCTGATTAAGTTTGATTTGGGCGCCATTCCCGCCGGTTCGACCATCACCTCTGCGGTGCTGCGGCTCAAGGCTGTCAGAATTCCGCCCGGAGGGGCAGGCTCCACGGTTGACCTGTTCCGGCTCACCGCCGATTGGGGTGAGGGGAACAACTCCGATTCGTCAAACGGCGGTCCGGCTCAACCTGGGGAGGCCACTTGGGCCTCGCGGATCCTGGGCACGTCCGACTGGTCGGAGGCGGGCGGATCAGCCGACGCCCTGGCAACCGCCAGCGCCTCCACGGCCGTGGATTTGACCGCCGGACCATTTTCGTGGAGTGGCCCCGGCTTGGTGGATGACGCACGGTATTGGTTCACCAACAGCCCCCAAAACTTCGGCTGGCTGCTCCGCTCACAAGACGAAGCAACCGCCAGGACGGTGCGTGGCTTTGGTTCAACCGAGGATGCCGCCAATGCGCCTGCGCTGGAGATCGGCTACTCCCCCGCCCCGGTGCTGAACTCCCCTCCCACCGTGGCTATCTTCAATCCCACGAATGGCGCTGTTTTTACCGCGCCCGCCACGGTGACCATTGAGGCGGCGGCCGAGGATGCCGATGGGTCGGTTGCCAGCGTGCAGTTCTTTGACGGCACAAATCTTCTCGGCAACGCGGTCATCAGCCCGTTTAGCGTGACAGTGCCGCTATTTCCGGGCAGCCATTCCCTATCGGCGGTGGCCACGGATGACGGTGGCGCATCCACCACTTCGAGTCACGTTTCCATCTCGGTCGGCAATACGACCATTGCGAACCCGATCCCCGAACGCGTGCCCAAGGGCTCGCTCGCGATTGAGCTTGAGACCATTGCTGATGGCATGGCTTCCCCGCTGGGAATGGCCGTGCCTGATGACGGCAGTGGCCGCATGTTTGTGTACGACCAGGACGGCCGTGTTTATGTGGTCATCGGCAAAACGCGGTTAGCCACCCCGCTGCTGGATATCCGCAATCGTTTGGTAGTGCTTGGCGCCTATGACGAGCGCGGCCTGCTTGGCCTGGCGGCCCATCCGAATTTCGCTCAAAACCCGTATATCTATACCTACACCTCAGAACCGGTGAATGGGCCTGCGGATTTCCAAAATGGCGTGGCGAACAACCACCAGTCTGTCATCACAGAGTGGCGCATCAGCGTGGGAAATTCCAATACTGTGGACCTGGCCTCCAATCGTGAAATCATGCGCATTGACCAGCCGCAATCAAACCACAATGGCGGCACCCTGCGGTTTGGACCCGATGGCTTTCTTTACGTGACCCTGGGGGATGGCGGACAGGCCAACGACGTGGGATCAGGCCATGTGGCCGGCGGCAACGCGCAAGACCTCAACCGAATTTGGGGCAAACTGATCCGGATCGACGTCAACGGAGTGAATGCGGCCAATGGCAAGTACGGCATCCCGGCTGGCAATCCGTTTGTGGGCACCAACGCGGTGCCCGAGATTTACGCCTTTGGACTGCGCAACCCGTTTGCTTTTAGCTTTGATCAGGGCAGTGGCCAGATTTTTCTGGCCGACGTCGGCCAGGGAAAAGTGGAGGAGGTGGATATCATCACGATTGGCGGCAACTATGGGTGGAACCTGCGCGAAGGTCGCTTTTGGTTCGATTCGGCCACCGGCTCGCTGGTGACCGCCCCGGTGCGCCCGCCCCCGCCGGGGCTGATCGACCCGATCGCGCAGTACGACCATGATGATGGCTCGGCCATCATTGGCGGCTATGTGTATCGCGGCGCGGCCCTGCCGCCATTGGCTGGACGCTATGTTTTTGGTGACTGGGGATCGTTTGGCACGCCGAGCGGCCGACTCTTTTACCTGGATGAAACCAATGGGGTGAAGGAATTCCGGATTGGCGGCCAGGATCGCCCCCTGGGAATCTGGCTGAAAGGTTTTGGCCAAGGCGCGGATGGCGAACTCTACGTGTTCGGCAGCCGCTGGCTCGGCCCCAGCGGCAGCACCGGCAGAATGCTGAAAGTGGTGCCTCTCCCCACTGAACTCACGGCTTCCAGCATCGCGCCGATCAACGGAACGAACATGGCGCTCAGTTGGGGCGGCGGCGCGGGGCCTTTTGCGGTTCAGCGCAGACAATCAGTGACCGATCGCACTTGGGGAAACGCCACCATAACCAACGCGCGCAGCGCCGTGGTCGGACAGGCGGGGTCGGCTGGATTCTTCCGGGTAAGCGATGCGGCCCGCCTGCCTTCCATCCCGTTTACCGCATATTTAAGCGGCGGCGGCGAACGGCCCGTTAATAACTCCCTGGGCACCGGCTTCGGCATTCTTGTGCTCGATGGGAATACGCTGACCTTCAACCTTAGCTACAAGGACCTCAGCGGTCCGGCCAGAAATGGGCATATCCATGGGCCTGCCACCACCTCCGGCAGCGTCGGCGTGCTTGTTGATCTGTCGCCTTACAACGGCGGGGGTTGGGGTGTCACCGGAATCATTTCCGGAGTCATTGTCCTCACCGATGCTCAGAAAGCCCACCTTATGGCTGGGTTAACCTATGTAAACCTTCACACAGACGCCTTCCCGGGCGGCGAAATTCGCGGCCAGATTGCCCCGGTCAACATGCAACTTGAACTCACTGGCGGAAGAGAAAACCCGGCCGTGGCTACCGCTGGAAGGGGTCTGGGAAACGCGGCCCTGGTCGGCAATCAGCTTACCTTGAACGTGACCTACTCCGACCTGAGTGCCCCGGCCACCGCTTCACACATCCATGGACCCGCAACCCCGGGCCAGAATGCCTCGGTGCTGATTGATTTGGCCCCCTACAGAGTCGGTGGCGTCTATGGCTCATCAGGGGCTTTGTCCGGCACCGTCACCCTCTCTCCGGCCCAACTAGCGAATGTCATCGATGGGCTCACCTATGTGAATTTCCACACCGCCAACCATGCCGGCGGGGAAGTGCGCGGGCAGATTGTGCCGCAAGCGACGGCGGTGCCGGCGACCGTTTTCCTGAGCGGCCTGGCCGAGAAGCCAACCCCCCTGGTGAATTCGGCGGCGGGTAATGGCACGTTGAGCCTCGAAGGCAACCTGCTCACGTTCAACATTACCTACACCGGCCTGTCGGGAACTGCCACGGGCGCTCACATTCATGGCTTCACCAACACCACCGGCAATGCCAGCGTGATCGTGGACCTTGCGCCTTTCAATGGCGGAAGCTTCGCAGCCTCAGGAACAGTCTCCGGCGTCGTGCTCCTCAACAACACGCAGCGGGACGCCCTGCTCGGCGGCTTGACATACATCAACTTCCACACCGCCGCCAACCCGGCAGGCGAAATGCGCGGGCAGATTGCGCCGGTGGCGATGACGGCAACGCTCAGCGGCGGCAACGAGCGCAACACACCCGTCCAAACTCCCGGCAAAGGCTCAGGCACTTTTGCCTTGATCCGCGATCAACTGGCAGTCGCGGTGACCTACCAAAACCTGACGACCAACGCGACTGCCTCCCACATTCACGGGCCGGCCGGCTTCCTCCAGAATGCCTCCGTGCAGGTCGATTTTGCGCCCTACAACGCCGGCGGCTACGGCGTCTCCGGGGCTATCTCCGGTTTTGTCCCGTTAACGGTCAGCCAGTTGCTGAATGTGATCGACGGCCAAACCTATGTGAACCTCCACACGGCCAACAACTCTGGCGGTGAAATCCGCGGACATGTTTTGAAATAGTCCGGGCAAGCACCCACAATGCCCGCCTTTCACTTCACGGTGGAAGGCGGGCTTGCTTTTGAGAGCTTGTTTGAAAAGTTAAAAGTCCCGGCTCTCGCCCACCTTCAATAGCCGCAACTGGCGGCCGTGAGCCGAAAACCGCTGAACCGCGGTGGCAGTGTCGATTTGGATGGGGGGAAACGTATTGTAGTGGACGCCAAGAATCTCAGTACATCGAATGAACTCGGCGGCTTTCACGGCATCATCCACTCCCATGGTGAAGTTGTCACCTATGGGAAGCGCCGCCCACTTGAGCTGAGTCGATTCCCCGATCAATTTCATGTCCGTTGTCAGGGCCGTGTCACCCGCGTAATAGAAGTTTCCGCCGGAGGACTCGACCACGAAACCGCCTGGATTGCCCCCATATGCGCCATCGGGCAGACTGCTGGAATGGATGGCGTTGACAAATTTCACCCGCCCGAAATCGAATGAGCATCCGCCCC
>JBBQYD010000271.1:0-7401 GCA_038209025.1 Verrucomicrobiota bacterium
GTAGAAACGGCAGCGATAACGCGACGTCCCCCAGGGCCCCCAGCTTGATGGCTAACGTTCGTTTCACTCAGAAAATGCGGCGCAATCCCGGCGGCAGGCAGGCTTTCAGCCGCCACCCCTCCCGCCAGCCTATTCCCGCCAATGTTCCTTTACCCACGGGGAAGCCTGGAGATAGCGGGAAAAATGCCGCCACCATTTCTTTTCCGTCCGGCGGTTGGCAAAAATCCAGCGCAGATGTTCGGCGGGAGTGCGGGGCGGCACTTTTTCGGACCACCCGAAAATGGCGTCCCGGGGTTTGGGCCGGCCGGGAAAGGTCACAATCTTCACGCGCCGGGGAAGCCGCGGCGCGCGCACGTACCGCAACGGCCATGGCCCCATGCAATGCACCCCAAAGTGTTTGGTCCAGTCTTCGGGCCAGAATTTAATCCCGCCACGAATGCGCTTGGTGACGTAATACTGCTCAAATCGATATTGGCAGGCGACCTCCGCGGGGTTGGCCCGCAGGTCCTCCAGCATATAGGGATGCCCGCCGATGGGAAAACGAAACACCGAGGTCTGCCCCAATCGGCGCAGGGGGCGCACCCAGTTGCGGGCGGTGATGACGTCTTCCGGCCGCCCATAGGTGAAGTAGTCGTCGATGTTGCTTACTATCACCGAATCCAGATCGATGAACAGCCCGGTGCCTTGCAGCCCAAACAAATCCTTGCTCCAAAGAGCGACTTTGGGCCATTTCCCCAACAGGCGGCCCTTTTGGTCCCGGGTGGGCAGTTCGCAGCCCAGGGGAGGCAGGGGCAGGCAGACCACCTCCGGCCGCACGCCTTCCGGGTCATCGGTGAAGCAGATCACCGCGAAGTCACCGGTGATGTTCCGTGCGACCATTCCATAAAGAATGTTCACGTATTCGGGGCCGTAATACTTGCCCCATTTCATACAAAGAATCTGCTTTCGACTCATTGCGGAGGAGGGCAGCTTACCCCAAGGCACAGGTCCACGACAAAACAATTCCGCGCAAACTGGTGGCTTTACGATCTTCTTCTTGTTGCACCGGGGAATTTGCCAAAAGACTGCTCCTGCCATCGGCCAAGGGACCGCTTCTGGCTGCGCGCTAAACTCTTAGCCGCCGCTGACTCCTCAAGCGGCGGGGGGATGTGGCCCATCAGGGCCTGGCCGAATGCCTGCGCAACCCAGTGTTGGTATCGATGGGATTGAACAACAAAGGCGCTAAGAAAAGAATCAAGCAGGAACAGAAATGGCGCGGTGTGGGAGAATGCGGCGTAAAACGCCCGGTGGTCGCGCTCAGGACTGGGCGTGGGCCTCGCTAACGGGGTTCGCCCAGTTTGGTGCGGTCGGGCACCCCCGTGCGGTCGGGCACCCCCAGGGCAAAAAGAAGCGGATCGACCAAGCTGCGCTGCGCCCCTGCCCGGCTGCGTTGGCGCGTTTGTTTTTACATTCGGGCCGCAAACTGCTAGATAGCAGGGGTGCTAAGTAACGCCGCAATTTGGAACGTGCTGAGATCCGAGAAAAGGCTGGCCTTGATCGCCGGGCCTTGCGTCATCGAAAACCGGGAGCTTTGTTTCAAGGTCGCCCGCGCCATGAGCCGCGCGTGTGAGAAGCTCGGGATTTTCTATGTCTTCAAAGCCAGTTTCGACAAGGCGAACCGGACGTCCGGGAAGTCCTTCCGGGGGCCCGGCGTGGAAGCCGGGCTGGAGATTCTGGCTGAGATTCGCGCGGAATTTGGGGTGCCAACCCTGACCGATGTGCATACCGAAGCGCAAGCCGAGCTGGCTGGCCGCTCGGTCGATATCCTGCAAATCCCCGCGTTCCTGTGCCGGCAAACCGACCTGCTCCTCGCGGCGGCGAAGACCGGGAAGATCGTGAACGCAAAAAAGGGGCAGTTCCTGTCACCGAAAGAAATGGGGCAGGTGGTGGAGAAGGTGGGCGGGAAATCGGCCCGGCTGCTTTTGACCGAGCGGGGCACGACGTTCGGATATAACAACCTGGTGGCGGACATGCGGTCCATTCCGATCATGCGCTCGTTTGGCTTTCCGGTGATATTTGACGCCACGCATTCCGTGCAGCTACCCGGCGGCGGGGGTGATAAATCGAGCGGGCAACGGGAGTTTGCGCCGGTGCTGGCCAGGTGCGCGCTGGTGGCTGGCGCAAGCGGACTGTTTGTGGAAACGCATCCTGAACCAGACAAGGCCCAGAGCGACGGACCGAACATGATCCCCCTGGGGGAGATGCCCGGCCTGCTCAAGCAATGGGTAACGCTCTGGGCGATGGCCCGTCCCTGGCGCCTATGAGCCGCCCCGCCTCACTGAGCGCCCGCTTGCGGAAGGTCCGCTTTTTTTTCTGCGACGTGGACGGGGTTTTGACGGATGCTGGTGTGGTCATCGGCGACGGGCAGGAGCTGAAGCGATTTGATATCCAGGATGGGCTGGGGCTGGGGCTGTTGCGGCGTTCGGGCATCAAGGTGGGCTGGGTTTCAAGCCGGCCGTCCAGTGCCACGGAAATCAGGGCCCGGGAGCTGAAGATCGATTTCCTTTGTCAGAAGAAAACCGCCAAAACCGCCGCGATCGAAGAATTCCTGCGGGCAGCCGGCGGCACCTGGGAGGAAGTATGCTACGCTGGCGACGACCTCGTGGACCTGGGACCGATCAGCCGCGCCGGGGTTGGGGTGGCAGTGGCCAACGCGGTGGCCGAAGTGAAGCAGGCCGCGGCGCTGACCACCTCAAAACCCGGGGGGCATGGTGCGGTGCGGGAAATCGCCGAACTAATCCTTAAAGCCCAAAAGCTCTGGGCGGGAGTGGTGGCCGAGTATTACCAATGAACTTGTGTCCCGGAAATCGCTGGAAATGGCGGACGGCGGCAGTTTGCCTGCTGGCGGGCGCCTGCCTGGTGATTGGCCAGCCGCAACGCCTGGTGGGCAAGCTGAAGGGATTCAGCATTTCGCCCGATTTTTATCCCCCGCCGCACTCCACGCAAATGAAGTCGTTCCTCCAGGGCACGGAAGCGGAACCGCTGCCTGGCGGCAAAGTCCAGGTGACCAACGCGAAACTGAAGACCTTCCGCCAGGACGGGGTGAGTGAATTGCTCGTGACGGCGCCCGCGTGCATTTACGAAACCAGCGCCAAACGGGTCAGTTCCGCCGGTCCGCTGAACGCGCAAAGCAGCGATGGCCGATTCGCGATGTCCGGCGTGGGATTCACCTGGGAGCAGACGGCGTCGCGGCTGTTTATTTCCAACCAGGTGAACACGGTCGTTCAACTTGACGCGCTGCGGGAGGAGGGCTCCGCGGGGGCGGTAAAAACGAACGCGAGCCGGAGTGGCACCCCCTCCATACTGGAGGTAAAGGCCAACCGGTTTATGTATGAGGCGGAAACCGGCCAGGGCACCTATTCGGAGGCGGTTCGGGTGAGCGGGACGAACCTGGCCATCGCCGCCGCCGTGCTGAAGTTCAAGCTGCCCATGAACGAACGGAAGCTTCAGACCATCAACGCTGAGAAGGATGTCGTGCTGGACTACAGCGGGATTCGGGCGGAAGGCCAGACCGCGGATTACGATACCGGCACGGGCATCCTGAACGTGGGCGGCAATCCCTCATGGAGCGCGGATACCCGCCAGGGGCGAGCCCGGGAGTTGATCATCGAGCGGACCAACAAGACGTTCCACGCCAACGGGGATGCCTGGCTGAAAATGGCGGGCCAGAGCCTGGGCGATTACGGGTTTCTGCCCAGCGGGTTGACGAATTCAGACTTGTCCGGCGCCACGAACCAATACCTGGAGGTGCGATCCGACAATTACGAGTTCCACACCAACTTCGCCGTCTTTGAGCGCCAGGTGCGGGTGGAGCAATTCGCCGGCAACCAGCGCCAGGGGGCGATGACGTGCGCGCGCATGGAGGTGTTCTTCAGCAACACCAACTCCCTCGATGCGATCCGCGCCTATGACGGAGTGGGGCTGGTGCAGGGTGAGAACCGGTTCGATGCCGGCGAGGCGCTCTATGCCGGCACCAACGGAATCCTGGCGCTCAGTCAATCCCCCACCTGGCGATCGGGGGAGCGAAATGGCCAGGGGGACCAGATTAACGTGGACACGGCGCGGCAGGAGATGCTGGTGCGCGGCAATGCCGAAATGCGGTTCCCGGCGAACGAGATGGGCGATACCTCCATGATGATGGGGGCGCGGTTGCCGGGAGGGAAGCCCGAAGCTAAAGCCGCTCCCGGGCAGCCCGAGCCGGACAAAATGGCACGGATCACGGCGGACCAATACAGCCTGAGCAGGCAGGCGGCGGCTTTTCAAGGGAATGTACGGGTGAATCATCCGCAAATGGAGCTGGAATGCGGGCGTTTGAAGGTGGAACTGCCGCCGCAGGGCGGGAAAGTCGAGAGCATCGTGGCGGAGGAGGCGGTGCGCTTCAACGTGGCGGATAACAAAGGGCAGCGGCTGCGCGGGCGCGCCAACAAGGCGGTCTATAGCTATGCCGTAACCCCGGCTGGAACCAACGATCTGCTGGAGTTGGTTGGGTATCCCGTGCTCGAGGACGCAAACGGCATTGTCTTTCGACACGATGAAATCCTGGTGCTGGATATCGGGAAGGGCAAGCTGATCACCCCCCCGGGAACGTATCGAGTGACCGGCCAGGGTCCCGCGAACGACACGAACCGCTTAAGCTTTCCTCGCGGCAAATAGATGGGTAACTTGCGCGCCAGCCATGCCTAACGAGCAAACGAAGCCAGAAATGGCCAAAGCACAAGCAGGAGCGCCCGCCGCCATCGCGCAGGCCGAAGTCCTGCTGGCTACCGACAAGCTGGTGAAAGCCTACCGTGGCCGGCGCGTGGTGAATGGCGTGTCCATCACCGTGAAGGCCGGGGAGATTGTGGGTTTGCTGGGGCCCAACGGCGCGGGCAAGACGACGACTTTCAACATGGTGGTGGGAGTGGTGGGGCCGGACGAGGGCGCGGTGCGATTTGAAGGAAAAGATATCACCCGCAAGCCGATGCACCGGCGGGCGCGCCTGGGGATTGGATACCTGACCCAGGAACCTTCCGTGTTCCGCAAGCTCACGGTGGAACAGAATATCCTGGCCATACTGGAGACGTGCCGGATGGGCCGCAAGGAACGGGCGGTCCGGCTAAAGTATTTGCTGGATGAATTGGACATGGCCCGGCTGGCCAAGAGCCGGGCCTATACCCTCAGCGGTGGTGAAAAACGCCGCTTGGAAATAACCCGGGCGCTGGTCACCAGCCCCAAGCTCCTGCTGCTGGATGAACCGTTCAGCGGCATTGACCCGATTGCCGTATATGAGGTGCAAAAGATCGTGCGCCGCCTCCAGGAGCGGGGTCTGGGCATTCTAATCACCGACCATAATGTGCGGGAAACGTTGAAGCTGGTGGACCGCGCCTATTTGATTCATAAAGGCGAGGTGGTGTATGAAGGCGCGGCCGAGGCGTTGGTGAATGATCCGCGGGCGCGGGAAATCTATTTGGGTCCTGAATTCAACCTCTAAACACGCGGGCAGACATGCAAACCAATCTTGTTACCGTAGAGCGGTTTTACACCGAGAACGCCGGCAGCCTGGAATTGAACCTGGCGGCGGCGGCCAGCGGGCTGAAGCGCTCCATCAAGGAACCCACCGTCAACCGGCCCGGCCTGGTGCTTTCCGGTTTCACCCGCTACTTTGCTTTCAAGCGCCTCCAGGTCATTGGCAACGCCGAAGCCTTCTTTCTCAAGTCGCTTTCGGAGGATGAACGCGCCAAACGGTATGAGACTTTTTTTTCCTATCGGCTGCCCTGCGTCGTTTTTTCCCGCGGGCTGCACCCCGACAAACAGTTTTTGAGAGCGGCCGAAGCCGCCCGGGTGCCGATTTTCCGCTGCCCGATGGTGACCATGAAGTTCATCAATTTGGCGACACTGGCACTGGAAATGATGTTTGCGCCGCGCGGCACCGAGATGGGCAGCATGGTGGACATCCTGGGCGTGGGTGTGATTCTGCGCGGCGAGAGCGGCATCGGCAAGAGCGAGAGTGTGCTGGCTTTGATTGAGCGGGGCTACAGCCTGGTAGCGGACGACATCACCAAGGTGACCCTTGTGGATGGCCGGGAGGTGGTGGGGACCAGCGCGGAAGTCACCCGCAACCACATGGAGGTGCGGGGGATCGGGATAATCAATGTGGCCGCCATGTTCGGCGTGAAGAGCATCCGGCACGAGAAACGGGTGGACCTGGTCGTGACCCTCAAGTCCTGGAACGAAGTGACGGATGTGGACCGGTTGGGAATGGAGCAGGAGTATGTCAAGATTCTGGGAATTGACGTCCCCCACATCACCATCCCGGTGCGGCCGGGCCGCGACCTGGCCCGGTTGGTGGAAGTGGCGGCTTTCCAGACCAAACTCAAGAATTCCGGTTACAATCCCGCCAAGGAATTGAACGATCGGCTCATCGCCCGGATGGCCAGCGCCGCCAAGCTTTAGAATTCAGTGGCAACCCGGCTCCTTTTAAGGTATTCATGATGCCAGCGGATGAGCGCAAAGAAGATAGCTGACGGAACCTCGACAATGACAAAAGATTTCACGGTCGCGAACAAACTGGGAATTCACGCCCGGCCGGCCGCGCTTTTCGTCAAAACCGCGAACCGGTTCCGCTGCGACATCTTCGTCGAAAAAGACGGCGAAAAGGTCAATGGCAAGAGCATCATGGGCCTGATGATGCTGGCCGCCGGACCCGGCAGCAAAGTGACCGTCATTGCCGATGGCCAGGACGCCCCGGCAGCCCTGGCCGAAATCGAGACGCTCATGCAGCGCAAGTTCGACGAGGATTGACCCTGCGATCCCCAGCCTCCATCGCCCATGGAACCAACCCATATCGACGTCAAATACGTGGCGCATCTCGCCCGGCTCGCGCTCACCCCGGAGGAGGAAATCAAGTTTGGCGCGCAGCTTGGTCACGTGCTCACCTACATCGAAAAGCTTAAGGAATTGAACGTCGATGGCGTCGAGCCCACCGCCCACGCTTTCCCGATGGTGAATGTCACCCGCCCGGATGAGATCCGTCCCTGCCTCTCGAATGAGGAGGCGTTGCGGAATGCTCCCGCAAAGGCCAACGGGCTTTTCATGGTGCCCAAAATTGTGGAGTGACCGGGGACGACGGTTGGGGTTTCGCTTTTTGTGGAACATTTTGGCGTGGTGAACGTCTAATCAATTGTCCGGCCACCATGCAAAAACCATGAACAGCCGCTTTTACCGGGTGTGGGGCCCCGTGTTGCTTACTGGGGTGGTGTTTGCCATCGGTTTTACCGCCGGCCGGCGTTCTCAGCCGCACAGCCAGCCGACTGGAACCAATCCGGTTCCCGCTGGGACTCGCTCCTCCCTGGCTCCCATCGGCGGCAAGTCTGATGTATCCGG
>JBBQYD010000272.1:0-7317 GCA_038209025.1 Verrucomicrobiota bacterium
GTCTTGAAGCAGTATCCCACTGCCGTGCTGGTGTTCGCCGGGGCCTGCACCGACGAACCTTATGGTGAAGCGCTGTGGCAGAGGACGCGAGCACTGGGTTTGGCGGAGCGCGTGCTCTGGACCGGCGGTCTGGCGCCGGACCATCCCGTGCTCATCGGCTTGCTGCAACTGGCTGAGGTGGTCCTGCTGCCCTCGGTCTCGGAGACTTTCGGGTTGGTTATCCTGGAAGCCTGGGCGGCCGGTTCAGCCGTCATTTCCAGCCGCACCTCAGGCGGCCAGACTCATATTCGGCACGGGGAAAATGGCTGGTTGTTCGACCTTGAGGAACCAGCGTCCTTCTTCGCAGCATTGTCAGAAGCCCTCAAAGAGCCAGAACGCCGCGCGGCGATGACCCGCCGTGGCGCGGATTTGGTGAAACGCGATTACTCCGTGGACGCGATCGCCAGACGAATGCGAGGCGTTTACGAGGCAACCTTGCGGGAGCACTCATGCGCTACGTGATCATTCGCGACGACGACACCAACGCCCTGACGCCAGTGGAATGCCTGGAACGTCTCTACAGGCCCTTTCTGGACCGCGGATTCCCGGTTAATCTGGCCACCATTCCGTTGGTTTCCACCACTACGAAAGTTCCGGGCGGGACACTCGAAGGCTTCCTGATGAGGGCTCGAAGTGAGACTCCATCCGACCTGCCGCTGACCGCGAACCCGCAACTGGTTAGTTACCTTAGGGAAAATCCGGGGTATCGCATCGTGCAACACGGCCTGCGGCATGATTACCTGGAGTTCGATACCTTGTCCTACCGCGCGGCGGAGCAACGAATCGTGCAAGGCGCTCAATTGCTGGCCGCCGCCGGGTTCCCACCGGCGCGAACATTTGTGGCTCCGTATGACAAGTTTTCGCCCGGCAGCTTCAGAGCGGTTGCAGAGCATTTTCAGATCATTTCCACCGGGTGGTTCGAGCTGCGGCGCCTCCCCATTGAATGGTGGCCGCGCTACGCGGTCAAAAAAATTGCCGGCACTTCCCATTGGCGGGTTGGCGGCACTTTCTTGTTGTCGCATCCCGGGTGTTTGCTTTCATGCCAGCGGGATTATGATGCGATGCTGGCCACCGTGATTCGACAACTGGAGCATAACACGTTAACCGTGTTGGTCACGCACTGGTGGGAATACTTCCGCGGCAATACCATAGATGAGCGGTTTATCGCCATCCTTCACGCGGTCGCGGGATATCTCGCGTCGCAACCGGATCTCAAAGTGCTCGCCTTCGACGAGGTTCTTGATGGAAACCTGGGGCCTGAATCGATCCGCCGCGACTTGTTGGCAACCAGGCCCGGCGATAAAGCCGCCACCGCGATGGTCCATGCCGGGGGTCGGTAGCGGGGTTCTTATAGGTCGCTGGACCAGGGCTCCGTTGACGCGTGGATAATAGACACCGAAGCGACGATTAGGATCTTGGCCAGGGACAGGACGCCCCCTCAACCCGCAGGCGCGACGCCCACGCTGCGGCCGGGCTGTGCTGGAGAATGCAGGGCGGGGTTGGCGCGAGAGGGGGATTGGAGACCCAGGAACTCGGCCAGCAACGGGCCGGTTTTGGAGCGGCGGTCGGTGAACAGCCAATGCCACAGTTCGTAAGGCCAGACCTGGCGGCCAATGCGGTAGTACCAGCGCATGGCCGCCCGAAAGCCCGGGTCGGGATGCGCCAGGAGGCGATAAACGGATTTGGGACGCAGTTGCGCCACGGCCTCAATCGTTTTCATCCAGAGAAGCACTCGCCAGTTCGGCACATGGGGGCTTTCCAGTACCTGGTGCTTATAGTCCCAACGGCTCAGGTTCGTCTGGATCACCTTCCGTCCGGCTTCTTCCGCGGCAAAGCGGGTCCACCGATGAGGGGTGGCATACAGCCCCTGGATCTGGTCCGGATCGTAAGAAAGAATCTGGCGCAGCGTGCGCCAGTAATCACGATCTGTCTCCCCGCCGAAGCCGGAGACCCAGGCCGCCATGGAGATAATGTGGTTTTGGCGGAGCAGCCGAATGGCTTCCCGGTCGATGGCCTGGGTGCTGCCTTTGCGGATGCGGCGCAGGGTGGCCTCATCCGTGCTCTCGATGCCGAGCAGGAGCCTGGCCACGCCCGCTTGTCGGTAGAGGGGCAGAATATCGGCGTCGCGGACAATGTCCGTGGCGCGGGTGGAGCCCACGAGGATCAGCGGGACGCGCTCCGCGATGAGGGCCTTGAGGAAAGCCTCCCAGGCCGGGCGCGAGGCGGTGGGGTTTTCATCCGCGAAGTTGATCACTTCCACGCCGTGCTCACGGTGCAGGCGAGCCAGTTCAGCGGCGAAGGTCACCGGGTCGCGATGCCGCCAGGTTTGCCAGAATTCGCGCTGGCCGCAGTAATGGCATTGGTGGGGGCAACCGCGCGAGAACTGCACCACCACGGCCCGGCGGTCGCCCCAATAAGTGTAAAGGGGATGATCGATCAACTCCCAGCCGATGCGATAAGCATCCAGGTTGGAGATCAGCGGTGCCGGCCGGTTGGCGAGAACCCAGTCGGAAGCATTTGGATCATAGGCTCGAGCGGGGCCGGAAACGGCGTTATTTCGCCGCACGATGCCAGGGATTTCCCCCAGATCCAGCCCCAGAGCCAGCGCGTTCGCCAGTTCCACAATGGTCCGCTCGCCCTCACCCCGGACCACGAAGTCGATTTGCAGCTCACTCTCCATGATTTCCGGCCAGTGATACGTGGGAAACACTCCGCCATAGATGATCCAGGCGCGGGGCAGGGCACGCCGCACGGCGGCGGCCACTTGCAGGGCCGAAGGATGGCCCGAAGTGGAGCCCGAGTGGCCGAGTAAAACGGCATCTGGCTGGCAATGGGCCGCCAAGGCGGCGATGGTTGAAGCGGGGAGCGCCTGCCGATCGGCGTCCAGGAGCCTGACCTCGTGGCGGGCATCGATGAGCGGGCCACCCAAAGCTAAAAGCCCCAATGGCGGCAGGTGCTCGTGGGGAATCCGGCTGCCGATGGCGGGGTGGGGCGGATTGACGAGGAGTATTTTCATAACGGATGGGCAGTTATTTGGGTTGAACAAGGGCTTGATTTGGAATTGGCATCATATGCTTTGTGTCACAAAGCATCGACGTATCGTTCGCCCATTATGTTCAAAATAACAAGTGAAAATACGTGTTATGCCACCATTAAATTGCCTTTGCACCTCAAAGTATGACATTCTATCCCGGGCGATGGAAGCTGGGGTGGCGCCCCCTGCCGCAGGTGGGGCAAGGCCGTCCCGGCCCGCTGCTCGTCGGTACGTGGCGATCGTTCGAATCGATGCCATCCTCGCCACCCGAGGGATCGGGAGGCGCCACGCTATGGCCATATTCGTTCCCGGATAAAATGCTTTTGGGTCGTTTGGAAACCACTTAGAGTGACAGCATGGGACTCGTTGCCGGAGATACGGTGCAGTTGAACATTCACGATATCGCGTATGGCGGTGAGGGGGTGGCGCGGAGTGAAGACCTGGTGGTCTTCGTGCCCTTTACGGCCATGGGGGAGGTGGTGGAGGCGGAGGTGGTGGAGGTTAAGAAGCGGTTTGCCCGGGCGAAGCTGCTGCGGGTGGTGACACCGTCCGCGGATCGGGTGCCGCCGATGTGTCCGTATTTTGGAGACTGCGGGGGTTGCCAATACCAGCACATCGCCTACGCCGTGCAGCAACAAATCAAGCACAAGCAGGTCTGCGACATATTCGAGCGGATTGGTGAGTTGAACCCCGCGCTGGTGAACCCGGTGGTGCCGTGTCCGAGCCCGTATCATTACCGGAATCGGATCATGATTCGCAGCCAATGGGACAAGTTCAAGCAGGGGCTGAACATCGGTTTTATTCGGGCGGATAACCGTCTGGTGGTGGACATCGAGGGGTGCAAGATTGCCGAGCCGGCCTTGAATGAGCAAATCCAGCACGTGCGGGCGCACCCACCGCCCAAGGGCGGGCTGAAGGTGGTGTTGCGGATCCCGGCCGAGGGCTGGGAGGTGCCGCCGGATTCGTTTTTCCAGAACAATTTTTTACTGCTGCCGGATTTGGTTCGGGTGGTGCGCGAGCGCTTGGTTGAAGCCGGGACGCGGCACTTGGTGGATGTGTATTGCGGGGTGGGTTTTTTCAGCCTGGAACTGGCGGACCTCGTGGAATCATACGCTGGTGTGGAGTTGGACCAGATGGCGATTAAAGCGGCCCGGAAGAATGCCGTTCAACGGCAGCGGCCCAACGGCGAGTTTGTGGCGGGGTCGGCGGAGGAGAAGCTGCCCGAATTGCTTGCCCGCTTTACGCCCGAGCAATCGACGGTCATCCTGGACCCGCCTCGAAAAGGGTGCCATCCGGAGCTGCTGGCCACCCTCAGGCAGGTGAAACCGCGGCAGGTGATTTATGTTTCCTGCCAGCCGGCCACCATGGCTCGTGATCTGAAGGAGTTGTGCGCGGAAGGCGGTTTCAAAATGGTGCAGGTGACGCCTTTGGATATGTTTCCGCAGACCGCGCACGTGGAATGCGTGGCTGATTTGCGGTTTGCCGGGGTTTAGCCGTGCTTGAATCGAGCCTGATTGAACATCGATGGTTTGACGTTGTCCAAGGTGAAACGATGTTTGCGCTGACGCAAATCGGGAAATCCATGACTTTTTTGAGGTTGGTTCCTGGCTTTATAGCACGGGGACGCGTTCCGGACGTGAAACCGGGCTTGCCAAGACCCGAGACCTTCCTGCACCTTGGGGCTGCAGCATGACCATGCAAACGGAACCTAATCCTGAAAGAAAATTCGTCCCCGCAGTGCTGCCTTGGATTCTGGCCGGCGCGGCGCTGGTGGTTTATCTCCTGACCTTGAACCACTGGGTTACGTTCAGCAGCCTGGCGAGCGCGGCGCGGGCCACGGGATGGACCCGTGATCCGGCGCTGATCAATCCCGTTTACCTGGCCGTAACCTACCCGCTGCAATGGCTGCCGGCGTACCTGATCCCGGTGGCGTTGAATTTGTTCTCGGCGGTGTGCGCGGCTTTGGTGGTGGGTTTGCTGGCCCGGTGTGTGGCGCTGCTGCCGCAGGACCGCACCGAAGAACAGCGGGTGCGCTGCCACTCGGCTTTCGGGATCTTTACCCATAAGACCGCCTGGCTGCCGCCCGTCTTTGCGGCGGCGCTCCTGGGGCTGCAGCTCACGTTTTGGGAGGATGCCACCGCAGCCTCGAGCGAAATGTTTGATGTGCTGTTGTTCGCCTATGTGGTGCGTTGCGTGCTTGAGTTCCGGGTGCAGGAGCGGGATTCCTGGCTGATTCGCTCATCCCTGGTTTATGGCGCGGCAATGACGAACAACTGGGCGATGATCGCCTATTTTCCTCTGTTTATTGCGGTCTTGGTGCGGTCCAAAGGATACGCGTTCTTCAACGGGCGGTTTTTGTTGCGGATGTTTGCGGCGGGAACCGCCGGGTTGCTGCTCTATTTGCTGCTCCCCGTGGTACATGCGATCGCTGGCGACAGCGGGTTTAGTTTCTGGCAGGCGCTCAAGTACAACCTGGTTTACCAGAAAAACCTGGTGATGGCCCTGCCATTTAACAAAGCCATCCTGTTCCTGGTCGATCCTCCCCTGTGGGTCTTGGTCTTTCCTTCGCTGCTCCCCGTGCTGATTCTTTCCATCCGGTGGCCGAGCTTTTTCGGAGATACCAGCCGGTTGGGAATCCTTCTCTCCCGCTGGATTTTGCACTTTTTCCACGCGTTTTTGATGATTTTTTGCGCCTGGGTGGCGCTTGATCCCCGGATGAGTCCGCGGAACTATCATCCTGGTCTGTTCTCCAGCGGGTTGCACTTGCTGCCGTTTTACTTTCTGGGCGCGTTGAGCGTGGGGTATTTTGCGGCTTATTTCCTGCTCGTATTTGGGGTCAAACCGCCCAAAAGGCAGGCCTATGTGTTCCAGGATTATCATCCCCTGGTCAAATACCCGGCGTTGGCCCTGGTGTGGGGAGCGGCGGTTTTTGCCCTCTTTGGCCTGGTTTACCGGAACTTGCCGCAGATCCGCACCACCAATGGGGGCATATACAGGGATTTCGCCTCGCTGAGCGGGCAGAACCTCCCCGGCACGAATACGATTACGCTTTCCGACGACCCGCGCCGTTCGTTCCTGCTTTACTCCGCCGCGCAGCAGGAGCGGGCTCCGCTGGCCCAGGTTCTGGTGGACACGCCCATGCTGAAGGACCCGCGCTACCACGACTACCTGGCGAAGAAATATCCGCACCGCTGGGCAACGCCGCCTTCCCTCCGACGCGATCAGCCGGTTGACGATCTGGTGCTGGTGGGCATCATGTATCATCTGGGGGAATCAAACTCGATTTATTATTTGCATCCGAGTTTTGGCTACTACTTTGAATGGTATTATGCGGAGCCGCGCGGTCTGGTGTGTGAACTGAACCGCTATCCGACCAACACGGTGATCCCGCCGGCTATCGGGCCGGAAGTGATTCAAAAGAACGAGGCGTTCTGGCGGGCGGCGGCGCCGAAACTTGATCGGCTGGTGGCGGCCATCTCGCCGACCAATGACCCCGGTTGGGCTGATGGGCTTTTTCAGGCGGTGCATCTGCCCATGGAGCCGAACCGGGACGCGACCTACCTGGGAAGCTACTATTCGAGGTCGCTGAACTATTGGGGTGTGAGCATGCAGCGCAGCGGGAAGCCGGAGGAAGCCGCGGCCCATTTTGAAAGAGCGTTCAAGCTCAATCCCCAGAACCTGGTCGCCCAGGTGAACCTGCTCGAAAACCAGGTGCGCCAGTCTGGCAAGACGTCCAAGGTGGAGCTTTCTCGCGATCTGGAGGCGGCTTTTGGAGAGCACCAGGATTTGACCCAGGTGTTGAATGCCAACGGCCCCTTCGACTCGGCTACCTTTTGTTTCCGACAGGGCCAGGAATTCGCCCGGGGCAACAATTTCCTGCAAGCCATCCAGCAATTCCAACGGGTGACGGAACTTGCCCCGGAAGACCTGGCAGCCCGGCTGGCCATGGCCCAACTCTACTCGCGGGTCCGGCAGCCCGGGAAGGCGCTTGAGATTGTCAAAGCCGTGCGTGCCCGGCCGGCGATATTCGGCATCGGCCGATCCAATATTCTGGATGTGACGATGGCTGAGGCAACCGCGCATCTTGCCGGGAACGACTTGGAGAACGCGGACTTGGTGCTGCGCAAGCTGGCCCAGCTATACCCCGATAACGACATCCCGGCGGCGGCCGGGCAGCTATTCCTCAATAGCGGCCACTATACAAACGCGCTCAGATGGTTCGAGCAGCAACTCAAAGGCGCTCC
>JBBQYD010000273.1:0-7271 GCA_038209025.1 Verrucomicrobiota bacterium
ATCAGCATCGCGGCCAGACCCAGGCGCGCACTTTTCCGGGGTGGCGGCGAAGACTTACCAACACCCAAAAGCTCCAACTCATCACCCGAACCTTATGAACAGCGGCTAAACTCCCAGCCCCTCGCTGGCTCAGTCTGGCCTATCGGCAATTGCCATGTACGAGGCCGGGCGGCGGACAGCCAAAACCTCCGGCGCCGTGAGATCAATCTCTCCGGCACGCCGATTTTGGCCGAAAGCTCTTAACTCAAAGTGCCCAAGCGCTTCCGAAGGCGTGCGGGCACTCCAGATGAAATGCCCCTGGCTTCCGGCGCTTGTTCCCCGATAGCAAATTGCTAAGCTCTGGGCCATGTTGCGCATTGCGGTTCCCATGCTCCTGTTGTTGGCCTGCCTTATCTCACCCAGTAAGGCTGGAACTTTAGCCGTATTCCGCACCGTATTCGGCGACCTGGAAGTGGAGCTTTACGATCAGGAAAAACCAGTTACGGTCAGCAATTTCAAGCGCTTGGTTCAGAGCGGGGCTTACCAGGCCACCTTCTTTCACCGGCTAATACCCGGGTTTGTGGCGCAGGCCGGGGGATATTTCATTTTCCAGCCGATGGCCACCAATGGGTTCGCGCCCCCCTGGAACAATCTGGGAGGCGTGCCTGATTTCGGCCAAATCACCAATGAATTCAGGGTTGGGCCGTTGCTCAGCAACACCAACGGGACGATTGCCATGGCGAAGCTCGGCAGTGGCCCGGACACGGCTTCGTGCGAATGGTTCTTCAACCTGGCCAACAACTCTGGAAACCTGGACATTCAAAACGGGGGTTTTACCGTTTTTGGCCGGGTGGTTCGGGATACCGGCCCAGTTCAGTATGGGGGACTGCTGGGGATGCTTAATCTCTTTTCTCCCCGCAATCTCCTCGTTAGCGCGGGTTGGTGGTACCCGAATGACTATGCAGCGACCAACCTCTTTAAGAGCTTGCCCGTGACCTACGCAGGCACCGCTGCCCCGCGCTACATGGACTTGCTCTACGTGAATGTCTCGCTGTTATCAACGCAAGTGACGGTCTCCAACCTGGTTCGCTACATCTCCTGGAACAGCATCAATGGCAAAACCAACCTGGTGGAATACGCCTCGCCGTTGCCGTCCAGATGGCAGACGCTGACGAT
The DNA here is from genome assembly GCA_038209025.1 of Verrucomicrobiota bacterium. GTDB lineage: Bacteria > Verrucomicrobiota > Verrucomicrobiia > Limisphaerales > UBA8199 > JBBQYD01. The sequence goes on from JBBQYD010000273.1 coordinate 1,156, forward strand.
GACCAACGGCAACGGCAATCGAATCACGGTGAAGGATGCCAGCGCCAACTCCACAAGTTTTTACCGGGTGCGAGTGCTTTATTGAACTGCAAGATGGCGTTTCAACGCCGCCAGCGCCCGCGCGCGGTGGCTCAAGCCGTTTTTCACCTTCTCCCCGAGTTCGGCAAACGTCTGCTGGAACCCCTCCGGGGTGAACAGCGGGTCGTAGCCAAACCCGCCCTGCCCTCTGGGTCCATGCTCAATGCGCCCTTCGCAAGCCCCTTCGAACAACTCAGTTGAGCACGTTCCAAGGGACACTGGGGTTAAGGCCAGGACACACCGGAACCGGGCAGTCCGCCGCCCGGCGGGAACTGTGACCAAAAGCCGCAACAGTTTCGCATTGTTCTCGGCGGTGGGCGAATTGCCTGCCATCCCGGACTCGAAGGCCGCGAACCTGGCCGAGTGGACGCCGGGCGCACCGCCCAAAGCATCCACTTCCAATCCAGAGTCATCGGCCAGGACGAAGGTTTTTCCCGCCTTGCCCGAAGGGCCGAGAAACTTTTGTGGCGCCTGACTTAGCCAGGCAGCTAATTCCCGGCTTTTTTTGACAGCGTTCCCCGAAAAAGTCGGCGCATCTTCCACCACGTCAGGAGCTCCTGGGAAATCCAGCAGGGGGAGACATTGAAAAGGCGGTCCCAGAATGACCTGGATTTCACCGACTTTATGCTCGTTCCGCGTCGCGATGACTAACGTGATCATGCCTGTCCAGAATGGGGCAAACATGGCCCCCGAGTAAATGCTCTTCAGAGATGAGCGGTGAGGCGCGAAACAGCATGGCCGGGGTGGAGCGGCTGCTCACCGATCAGAGTGACCATGCGCGCCGATCCGCCGCTACGGGTTCGAAAACCGGCTCGGCGCACCATTGAACCGTCCCCAAGCCCCTCCTCTTGCTTGCCAATTCACCGCCGGCTCTTTAGCTTGCCCACCAGCATGGAAAAAGTTGTCATCATCGGTTCTGGCTGCGCGGGGTTAACCGCCGCGCTTTACGTCGCGCGCGCGAATCTGAAACCCTTGGTGTTCACCGGCACACAGCCTGGCGGCCTGCTGACCACCACGAGCACGGTGGAAAACTTTCCGGGTTTCCCAGAAGGCATCAACGGCTTTGAATTGATGCAGCGGATGCAAAAGCAGGCGGAACGCTTCGGTGCCCGCGTGCAATTTGGAACCGTCGAATCGGCGGACCTTTCCGGACGCCCCATCAAACTCGTGGTGGACGGGGAGAAAGTCGAGACCGACACATTGATCATTGCCAGCGGCGCGGGCCATCGCCACTTGGGATTGTCGAGCGAGCACCTGCTCGAAAACAAAGGGGTAACCTATTGCGCAACTTGTGACGGGGCGTTGCCCTTCTTCCGGAATCAGCCGCTGGTCGTGGTGGGCGGCGGCGATTCGGCATGCGAGGAGGCCCTTTACCTGACCCGGTTTGGCTCGATGGTTTACCTTGTGCATCGGCGTGATGCCCTGCGCGCCTCACGCATCATGTCCGAACGCGCCCTCGCCCACCCGAAGATCAAGCCCGTCTGGGACTCGGTTGTAACAGAGGTTCTTGATGTGGCCCAGGACAAGGTTACGGGCGTGCGCTTGCGCAACCTCAAGACCAACGAGGAAACAACCATCAATTGCGCCGGCGTGTTCGTGGCCATTGGGCACGTGCCGAACACACAACAATTCGCCGGCCAATTGGACACGGACGAAAACGGTTACTTAATCCCTGTGAAAGGGGCTGCCACGAAGGTGCCGGGGGTGTTCGTAGCGGGTGATTGTGCGGACCATGTGTATCGTCAGGCCATCACGGCGGCGGGCATGGGATGCGCGGCGGCGATTGAGGCTGAGCGTTACCTGGCAGCCCTGGAGCAGTGACGAACCGGCAGGGATGGCCGATTTCGGACGCGGATACTGACCGGCCAAACGGCGACGTGGTCTGCCCCACCCCGCCAGGAATCCCTGACGCACTCCTCACCGCGCCAACCAGCCACCGTCGATCGCCAGTGTATGGCCAGTGACGTAGTCTGATGCGGTGGAAGCGAGGAACACCAACGCCCCCTGAAGGTCTGTTGGTTCGCCCCAGCGGCCCGCCGGGATGCGGCCCAGAATCTCGTTGCTCCGTTGCGCATCTGCGCGCAGGGGAGCTGTGTTGTCGGTAGCCATGTAACCCGGGGCAACGGCATTCACGTTGATCCGATGGGGTGCCAGTTCGTTGGCGAAGAGACGGGTCAGGCCCATCACAGCGCTTTTGGCGGCGGTGTAGGAAGGCACCCGAATGCCACCCTGAAATGAGAGCATGGAGGCAATATTGATGATCTTGCCTCCTCGGCCCTGCTTCACCATTTGGCGGGCCACCGCCTGGCTGAGGAAAAAAACGGCGCTTTCATTGATTTGAATGACCTCATCCCAGTCTTTTTCAGAAAACTCCAGCAACGGAGCGCGGCGAATGATGCCCGCGTTGTTCAGCAAAATATCGATGCCGCCCAGGTCAGCGGTCACCTGCTCTACGATTTGTGAGACGCAGTGGCGGTCAAGCAGGTTGGCGGAGACCTGGCAAGCGCGACGTCCCAGCGCCCGCACTTTGGCCGCGGTTTCATCGGTGCTGATAACATCAACGACCGCCACGTCGGCTCCGGCTTCGGCGAAGCCCAAAGCGGCCCCCTGGCCAAGGCCGCGGGCCGCGCCGGTCACCAACGCCACCTTTCCATTCAGTTTAAAATTCTCGAGGATCATATAGTGGGAGGTTAAGAGTTTGGTTTTTAAAACTACTACGGTTATCGCAGGGTGGTGAGCGGAGCGGGGTCCATGTCATCAAAGGCCTGATTCTCGCCTCCCATCCCCCAGCAGAAGCTGTAGGAACCCGTACCGCACGCGCAGTGAATGGACCAACTCGGCGAAATCACCACCTGCTGGTCCGCGACCACCAGGTGGCGCGTGTGCTGCGGGGTGCCCATGAAATGCATCGTGCGCCTTTGGACTCCCAGGTCGAAGTATGCGTAGATTTCGGACCGACGCGTATGGGTGTGCGGCGGCATGGTGTTCCATACCGCGCCTTCCTGCAAGCGGGTGAACCCCATCACCAGTTGGCAGCTCTTAATCCCGCCGGGGTGAACGTATTTGTAGATGGTGCGTCGGTTTGCGTCGGCCACCGTTCCCAACTCCACCGCCGTGGCGTCGGCCTGCCGGGCGTGCGTCGTCGGAAACGCCGCGTGCGCCGGGTAACTCAGCAGATAAAAGCCCGCGGGATGATTGGCATCCTGGCTGGCAAAAGACACTTCCCGGCTGCCACGTCCCACATACACGCAATCCAGTTTGTCCATTTCGTAGGTCTTGCCATCCACGGTGACCGCACCCTTCCCTCCAAGGTTCAGGACGCCCAATTCGCGGCGTTCGCAGAAGAACGCCGCTCGCAACTCGCCGTCGGCGGAGAGTGTTAAGGGCGAGGTGGTGGGAACAGCGGATCCAATGATCGCACGGTCGGCATCCGTATAGACCAATTCCACGGTGCCGGCGTGGAAGAGCGACTCCACCAGGAATGCGCTCCGGAGAGCTTCCGTATCCAATTGGCGATAGTGTTCAGGATTGGGAGAATAGTAGGTTTTCATTTGGGTTCCAGGCTCAGCGCTTTTGTTCGGCGGCGGCACGCACATATTTAAGCCAGGCCTCTTTATCCGGAAAATCGCCGCTCTTGCTCCAACCGGCGCCGGCAAAGTAAACCAACGGCTGGCCACGTTTCACTGTCGTCAGGAGGAAGGCCTGCTCCGTTGTATCCTTCTGCTTGCCGGCCGAGGTGAGGACCACGCCACAGCCAATGGCGCCGTTCTTCCCCTGTTCCGGCTCCCAATAGGCCATCCATGAGCCTTCGGAGGAGAAATCCACCGCCCCACCGCCGGCCCGCTTGACGATTCCCACCCCCGCCTCAATTTCATCCGGACCACCGTCCCAATCGAAACGGGTTGCAATATGGTTCAGGTTCTTGCCCTTCTCTAGAGTGAATTTCCTGGTTTCACGAATTTTCAAGCTGCCAGCATCATAGGGGGCATAGCCAAGTTCAAAGACAACCTCGTCCGGTCCGTTCTTGATGCTTTGCCAGGTGACGAAGTTTTTGGCCACAAAGAATTTGCCATCCACCCAAACGCCGGTTCCGCCACAACCGCGGGAAGGCCCCACCTTATAGAAATCCAGCCCCTGTCCTTTGTCCGTGTGGTAATCGGCTGTATAATACCAGGCTTCGATAACCGGCTGGCGCACGCGTTTGCACCAGATATCGAGACCGCTGCTTATTTCTCCCGTGCGCTCAAGCGCGGGTCCGTACACGCGGTAGGCAATGCGGTCGTTTTCCCAGGCGAAATCGTCTTTGCGCTGGGGCATGAAACTGCCGTAGGCGGCAGCGGTCGCATCACGCAACGCCAGCCGGTAGATCTCACTGCCCGCCAGCAGATAGGCGCCGACTCCGTAAACATCCGAATGTGTTGGATCAAATTTCCGCGGATCAGCGCCCACGGGCTGCACATGCTCCAGTTTGCCGTCGGCGTTCACACACTCAACCAAGGCCTTCCACGCCTTGCGGACCACCGGCTCGTATTGCGCGCGGTCAAGGACGCCGCGATTCACGCCCCAGGCGAGTGCGAACGTGTAAAAACCGGAACCGCTGGTCTCCTTGAGCGGATAGGACTCCGGGTCCAGCAAGCTGGAATGCCACAGGCCGTCTGCCTGCTGCAAGGCCGCGATTTTGGCCGCCATCTCCTTGAACTGCTCCTGGTAAAACTTGCGCGTGGGATGCTCCGGCGGCATGACTTGCAGGACACGCGCCAGGCCGCCCATAACCCAGCCGTTGCCGCGGCTCCAGAAAACCTTTTTCCCATTGGCTTCCCGCTTCTCGAAATAAGTGCTGTCCCGGAAGTAAAGGTGCTCTTCCTTGTCATACAAGTAATCGGACGTGGCCTTCCACTCCTTATCCATATATTCGACGTAGCGTTTATCGCCGGTCGCCAGATAAAGCCGGAGCCAGGCGGGTGGGCTCATAAACAACGCATCGCACCAGGCCCAACGTTGCTGGGCCCCTTTAACGCGGAAGTTCAATTCATTGGTCGGGGCGTTCGCCAGGATGAAATCAAAACGTTCTATGGTCGGGGCAATCATCGCTGGATCGCGATGCTGATAATAAAGCTCCGCATACGTCTGGCTCACGCAGTGGTCGTCCGCATGGTAGATGCGTTTGGCGGGCTTCCAATCGTGTTTCCGGCCCATCTCCATCATGGCATCGTGATAAGCGGGACTGTCCGCGACCTGGCTCAGGGCCATCATTCCCGCGTAAAGCGCGCCATAAGTCCAATCATCGGTGGCATGCCGGGGTGGCTGGGTTAGTTGCCAGTCGGCCACCTTCTTCATCGCCGCCAGAACCTCCCCGGGCTTTACATCGCTGGACAGTCCGGAGTTGCTGGAAGCCGCCGGTTGCTGAGCCATGAGCGAAGAGCCCAGGAATAGGAAAAGCAGGTTGTTCAGCAGTTTCATAGTTTTGCCGTAAGTACTCACCAAGGGTGGATTCTTGGCAAAACTGGACGGGTCGTCAATGGTTTCCACAGGGAAGCATCCAGCAGTGTTCGTTTTGGCATGGGAAAAGGTCTGATTCCAACCAGGGTTGCGGGGAGCGGACGCCGCCAGCCGTTCGCCGATGCTGAGGACTACCCATCGGCGCTTTTACCGTTCCCCGGTGCGGCCACCGTCAGATGCGGTGGAAAGCCCGGAGGGCGGCACTCGGACCGGGTTTAATCCAGGCGCAGGGCCTGCTCCAGGAATGCCGGCAGATGAGCCGTAACCGCAGCATCGCCGGCAACCAGGGTAGCGCCTGATTCCAGGGCGGGAGATTCATCGGGCTTCTCGCAGTACGCAATAATGGGCAGGTGACTGGTAGCGGGGTTTTGTCGCAACGCCCTGACCGCCGCCGCCGCACGTTCGGGAGTTGGGGAGAAATCCGCAAGCACCAGCATGGGTTTATGTTCCAGCGCGGAAGTTTCCAGTTGAGCAGGATCGGACAGGGTCGCCACGCGATAGCCCAAGTCCTGCAACCGGTTCACCAATTGGGTGCCGGG
>JBBQYD010000274.1:0-7214 GCA_038209025.1 Verrucomicrobiota bacterium
CATCCCGAGGAACCAGGCGTAACCGACAAACAGGTACGGCCGCCGCCAAAACAGCAGTCCTGCGAAAACACCAACGGCAGCAACCGCGAGCACCCCCAGGCTGACCATCCCCACCGGCCAGGAGCCAGGATGCGGGTACAAGACGGCGAGGTCCAAAGGCCAAACGAGTTTGCCTAGGTATCGCAAGTGCGCCACCGCCGCGTTGGCAAGCCGGGCACCGAGCGGCAGGCTGACGGAAACCGCCCCGCCCTCCTGCTGGACGAGGTAGGTAGCCACACAGGAGCCGGCAGCCAAGACGAGAAAGGGCGTTTTCTCGATCAAGAGCGGGATCCACAGCCGGAGTTTGGCTCCCCGGGGAAAACGCCTCAGCGGCCATAGGTCCAGGAGTAGCAGCACGAAAGGGACGGTAACCAGCATGGGCTTGCTCAGCAGCCCCAGAACGAAAAAACAGAGCGCGGCTCCGTACCAGACGCCGCGCCGCGAGCCAGGTCCCGGAATAATCCGCGCGAAGCGCTGATAGCTCCACAGCGTGAGCATAAAAAACATGCCGCTCAGCACGTCCTTCCGCTCGGAAATCCAAGCCACAGACTCCACCCGCAGCGGGTGCAGGGCGAAAATCCCACAGACCAGCAACGTTCGCCAGAACGAGCCGGTAAGCTCGCGCAGCAGCAAAAACAGCAGGGCGGTGTTGGCCACGTGGAGCAGCACATTGGTGAGATGCGGTCCGCCGGGGGCGGCGCCAAAAAGCTCGCAGTCGAGCTGATGAGATATCCAGGTGAGCGGGTGCCAGTTGCTGGCGTGGCCCGCGGTGACCGCCCATTTCACGTTCTCCCAGGTCAACCCTCCGAGCACCCGCGGGTTGGCCGTGACGTAGTCCGCATCATCGTAATTGACGAAATCGTGGTAACCGACCGGGGCATAGAGGGCGAACACTAGCACGAGGAGGAGCGGCAGGAAGACATGGAGCCGCCCGGGCAACCGGTCCGGCTCCCGGGGTCCCGCAGTGCCGGCGCCCGGGGCTCCGGGTGCCGGCGGTTCCGGTTTCATGCTTCTGGCCTGCGACATCGTCGCCGATTTCAGCAAAACAACCGCGAATTAAGAAGTCTTTTCCGCGTCTGGCACGCGATAACTGGCAACCACCCACTCGCTCAATACTTTGTCGGGGGTCTCAACCGCCGAGGCATCCAGGGTGAACTCCGTCTGGCCTGAATTCTTGGCGATGAGTTTCAGCCCGAAGTGGAAATCCTTGAAACGCGTGGCGCACAACTCCCGGACTGACTGCCCCTTGGTGACCGCCTCGTTCACCAACAGGTCAGCGGCGGCATCGGTGAACTGGATTTTCATCCCGTGCATTTCGTGGAACCGCCGGGCGAACTCCAACACCACCTGGCGGGCCAGCACCCGTTCCTCCTGTTTTACATCCCCGAGAATCTGCTTCAACGCCTTCGCCGGGTCATCCACCAACTCGCGAGTGACCTCGAACCGCCGCACCTGGGAGGAGGGCAATTCGAATTTGATTTCGCGGAACACCCGTTCGCAAACGGTCATCAACCCGCGCGCGCCAGTTTGTTCAACAGCGGCCTTCTCGGCGATGCGCCGCAAACCGTCCTCCGAAAACAGCACCTCCATGCCGTACGCCGCAAAATCCTGCTCGTATTGCCGAATGATGCTGCCCTCCGAGGACTTCAGGATCAGGAATAAATCCTCCACCTGCAACGACTGGCAGACCACCCGCACGGGCAGGCGCCCGATGAACTCCGGTTCGAACCCGTAGTCCACGAAATCCTTGGTTTGGGCGCTGTCCAGGATTTCTTCGACCGTCTCCGCCGGGCGCTCCCGGGCGGCAAATCCGATGGAAGCTTCGCGCAATCTTTGGCGGACAATTTTTTCCAGGCTGGTAAAGGCGCCGCTCACGATGAATAGAATGTGCTTCGTGTTGATGGTCGCCGGTGAGCGCTTGCCGCGCTGGGTAAAATCCATCATCGCCTGAATCTGGCCCGCCAGGTCGTTTGGTGAACGCGCCGGCACCTCCGTTTCTTCCATGAGCTTCAACAGGTTGGTTTGCACGCCTCGTCCGCTCACATCCCGCCCGCTCACACTGCCGGCCGCCGCAATCTTGTCGATCTCGTCGATGTAAATGATGCCGTACTGTGCCCGCACGACATCGCCCCCGGCCAGGCGCACCAGGTCCCGGACCATGTCCTCCACATCTCCGCCCACGTACCCGGTTTCTGAGAATTTGGTGGCATCGGCTTTCACAAAGGGCACGCCTATCAAATCCGCCGCGTTCCGAATCAGGAACGTTTTGCCGACGCCCGTAGGCCCGATGAGAATGATGTTCTGCTTCGCGTAATTGGGCGACTCCTTGCCTTCAAGCGCCAGCCGAACATGGTGATAATGGTCGCACAAAGCCACGCTGAGGACTTTCTTGGCTTCATCCTGTTTGATGACAAATCGGTCCAGGTAATCCTTCACCTCGCGCGGCTTGTAATGAAACTCGAACGCCTTGGGATCAGCATGGTCCTCCTGGGCCGCGTTGCTGAAACCGGTTTCCGGACTGACAACTCCCGGGCCGCGCCCGCCTTGAAAGTGCTGCCGCATAAAATCCGTCAGTTGCTTTTGAAACTCCTCCGAAGTTGGCGGGCCGTTTAAAACTGGTCTGTTCATGTTCCTCAGGTTGTCAGTGGATATCCTTCACGCTTGCTAGAATACCTCAGTTTTGTCATAAGGCCAGAGTGACTGGCACCACCTTCCAGCCGGCGGACCCGGCAAAGTATCAGGCCGCCATCGAGCGTTTCGACCAGGCGAACGCCTGCGACCCCAACCGGGTCGAGGGTGCGGGCAAACCGAGCCCGCGCGAACTGGCCTATGCGGAATGGCTGACGGCCTGGGTCTTGAAGCTTGAGCCCGAGGCGTCGGAAGCACTCCGGCTCGCCGCCCGGGCTCAGCATCTGTGCCGGTGGGAAATTCCGCGCAACACCTATCCGATGGACCGTGCGGGCTACCTCAAATGGCGGCAGACACTCAAGCACCTCCACGCTGACAAAGCGGCGGCGATCCTCCGGGACTGCGGGTACCCGGAAGCGGTGATCGCCCGGGTAGGTCAGCTCATTCGCAAAGAGCTGCTGCCGGCTGATGCGGAAACCGGGGTGCTCGAAGACGCGCTGTGCCTGGTTTTCCTGGAGCGTCAATTGGGCGAGCTGGCCAGCAAAAACCCGGAGGAAAAAGTTGTCAACGCCCTCCGCAAGTCCTGGGGAAAAATGACCGAGCGTGGGCGCCGGGTGGCGCTGGGGCTCGCGTATCCGCCGGAGCAAAGACGCCTTTTGGAAATCGCCCTGCGCGGTTAGGGCTCCGCCTGGAACCGATCCGCTCGCGGCCCGGGGCGCTCAAGTTGCCGCCAGAGCCTCGGAGGTTCTCAAGCCCGGGAACGGCAACGATGATTCGCCCAGCGAACTAAAGCCGTGTGCGACGAACACTTTTCTGGCACCGTTCCTCTTTGATGAGGTAAAGGCGAATACGCGCATGCCGATCCTGCTGAAAAACCAGAACTCCGGCCAGTTGCACGCCAGCCTGGCCGATGCCGGGGTGAGCCCGCATCTGGCGCGGCGGCTTCTGGCTGCGGCCGTGAAACGCGGTGAGCTACCCTCCCTGGGCAGCCACCTTGACGCCCGGTTGCGGGATAGGTTGCTCGCCGCAACGGAGATCCCCCATTTAACACTGGTGCAGAAGGCCGTCTCGCCGCAGGACGGATTCACCAAGTATCTGTTCCGGGGCCGGGGGGCTGGACAGTTTGAGGCGGTCCGCATTCCCCTCCTGCACCGGCCGGACGACCTCAAGTATGTGGCCTGCGTCAGTTCCCAGGTTGGCTGCGCCATGGGATGCGTGTTCTGCGCCACGGGCCGCCTGGGTTTTGGCCGCAACCTCGCCGCGTGGGAAATCGTGGATCAGGTCGTCAAGATGCAAGCCGATTCCCCCCATCCCATTCGCGGGGTGGTTTTCATGGGCATGGGGGAGCCGCTGCTCAATTACGACGCGGTGACAACGGCCATCCAGATTCTATCTGAACCCTGCGGGATGGCCATTGCTGTCAAAGCCATCACGCTCTCCACGGTAGGCATCATCGCCGGCATCCGCCGCTTTACCGCCGAACGCCAGCGGGCCCGGTTGGTCGTCTCATTGACTTCCGCCGACCCTCTCCAACGGAAGGAATTATTGCCGGCCGAACAGCGAAATCCGACGCCGGACCTCATTCAGGCGCTCCGGGAGTATCACGCCGCCAGCGGCCAGCGGGTCACGCTGGCGTGGACGATGATGTCCGGGGTGAATGTGGGCGAGGATGACGCCCAAAAGCTGGCGGATTTGACCCGCGGCCTGCCGATCAAACTCGACCTGATCGACGTCAATGATCCCACCGGCCGCTTCCGGCCACCCACGCATGCCGAGTTGAGCGCCTTTCGCGATGCGCTCCGCGCCAAACTGGCCATGCCCGTGGCCCGGCGCTACAGCGGCGGTCAGGATATTCAGGGCGCCTGCGGCATGCTGGCCGGTGGCCAGCCGCCCTGGTGAGCGGCGCTCCTCTTGGGAGCGCGGTGGCAAACACCCGGCTTTAGTCACACCGCTTTGAGCCACTGGCATCCGGCAAGTCTTGCTTATTGTGCCCCTCTTTAAGATGCTTGGAGGGTTGAGATTATGTCGCTCGCCCAAGAACTAATATCCGAACTGAAGCGCGTCGCCGGGTCAGCCCAGGTGCTTACTGAAAAGGAGGACCTGATCCCCTACTCGTTCGATGGCACCGCCGCGCTGCGCCAGATGCCGGGGTGCGTAGTATTTGCCACCACCACCGCCCAGGTAGTCGAAGTCCTTAAACTCGCGAATGCCAAACGGGTGCCCGTGGTCACCCGTGGCTCGGGAACCGGTCTCAGCGGCGGCAGCCTGCCCTCCGCTGACTGCCTTGTGCTTTGCCTGGCCAAAATGCATAAGGTCCTCGAACTGGACCGCGCCAATCTGACTTTGCTCGCCGAAGCCGGGGCCACCACCCTGGCGATTTCCGACGCGGCGCAAGCCGCCGGCCTGTTTTACCCGCCCGACCCCGGGTCGATGAAGATTTCCACCATTGGGGGCAATGTGGCCGAGAATTCGGGCGGGCTGCGCGGCTTGAAGTACGGCATCACGCGCAACTACGTGATGGGCCTGGAGGTGGTGCTCCCGGATGGCGAGGTGCTCTGGACCGGCAACAAGTGCGTCAAAGACGTGGCCGGCTATTCGCTCAAAGACCTGTTCATTGGCTCGGAAGGCACGCTGGGCGTGATCACCAAAGTCCTGCTCAAGCTGATCCCTAAAACCGCCGCAAAGAAAACCCTGGTCGCCACCTATACCCGCATGGACCAGGCGGCGCAAACGGTATCAGATATCATCGCGGCCCAGATCATTCCCTGCACGCTCGAATTCCTGGACCGCACAACCATTCGCTCCGTGGAGGATTTTGCGAAAGTCGGCTTGCCGACTGATTGCGAGGCGTTGCTGCTGATGGAAACGGACGGGCACCCCGGCCCGGTGGCGGACGAAGCCGCGCGCATGGAGCAAATTGCCCGGCAAAACGGCGCGATGGAAGTGCGCGTGGCCAAGGATGACGCCGAGGCCACCCGCCTCGCATCCGCGCGGCGCAGCGCTTTCTCCGCGCTCGCGCGAGTCGCTCCCACCACCATTCTTGAGGATGTCACGGTCCCGCGAAGTGAACTCGCCAAAATGATCCGCTTTGTGGAGGACATCGCCAAAAAATACCAGCTCAGGATCGGCACGTTCGGACACATGGGCGATGGAAATCTGCATCCCACCTTCCTCACCGACGAGCGGAACACCGCGGAGATGCACCGCATCGAGGAGGCCTTTAAGGAGATTTTTGCCGAAGCCATCCGCCTGGGCGGAACCATCACGGGCGAGCACGGGATCGGCGTCGCCAAGAAATCCTTTCTACCCAAATTCGCCGGTGACGCCCAGATGCGGGTGATGCGGGAACTGCGCCGCGCACTGGACCCGAACGGGATTTTGAACCCTGGCAAAATGTTCGACTGATTCACTATGTCCACCATGGCCAGCCACGGCGCCGCCGCGCAACCCGGGCGCGTCTCATTTCTCAAGAACCTGGATTACTCCGTCGTGCAGCAATGCATGCACTGCGGCCTCTGCCTGCCCACCTGCCCGACCTACGACGCCACCAAGATCGAGCGGCACAGCCCCCGCGGGCGCATCTCGCTGATGCGCGCCATCGCGGATGACCGGCTCGAAATGAGCCGGGTCTTTGCCGAGGAAATGTATTTCTGCCTGGGCTGCCTGGCCTGCATGTCGGCCTGCCCGGCGGGGGTCAATTACGCCGAGCTTTTCGAGCACGCCCGGGCCGAGGCGGAAGCCTCCGGCGTGCTGCGCTCTCCCAAGCGCAACCTGATCCGGACCTTCGCCATTCGCTGGATGTTCATGGATCATGCCCGGCTGCAGCTCGTCGGCCGGGGCTTGCGCCTGTATCAACAACTTGGCCTGCAATCCCTCGTGCGCGGGAGCAAGGTCCTCAAGCTCTTTCCCAAACGGCTCCAGGAACTGGAAGCCATCACTCCCGATATTCAACCCGCGTTCACGGATGATCTGGTCTCGCCGGTCACCCCCGCTCGCGGGGGCCGCCGCTACCGGGTTGCCATGCTCACCGGCTGCGCCCAGGACCTCATCTTCAGCCATATCAACCGCGACACCGTGGCCGTGCTCGCCCGCAATGGCTGCGAGGTCATCACCCCGCCCGACCAACTCTGCTGCGGCTCTTTGCACGCCCACAATGGTGAGTGGGAACTCGCCCGCGTGCTGGCCAAAAAACAAATCCGCCAGTTCCCGCCCGAGCAATTCGACGCTATCATCACCAATGCCGGCGGCTGCGGCTCACATTTAAAGCACTACCGGAAGCTGCTCGCCGATGACCCGGATTACCTCGCAAGGGCCGAATTGTGGGACAGCAAGGTCAAGGACATCCACGAATGGCTCGTGCAAATTGGCATTCAGCCGCCGCCTGCGACCTCCGCCCCCGTGCAGACGGTCACTTACCACGAATCATGCCACCTGGCGCATGGCCAGAAGATCACCGCCCAACCGCGGCAACTCCTGAGCCTGATCCCCGGCCTTCGCGTGGTGGAATTGCCGGAGAGCAATTGGTGCTGCGGCAGCGCCGGCATTTA
>JBBQYD010000275.1:0-7213 GCA_038209025.1 Verrucomicrobiota bacterium
GATCCATTGAAAAGCGGCGCAGTCGAGGGCCTGCGGTTCGTTGCGCAGCAAGCGGCACTTGAAGAAACGGAGATGAACGGTCTTCTCTGGGTAGGGATGGGTCAGGCTTTCAAGCAACGGCCCCACTTCCACCACGATGCCCAGTTCCTCCAGCAACTCGCGAGCAAGGCATTGCTCAAAGGTTTCTTCCGCCTCTCGTTTGCCGCCCGGGAATTCCCATTTGCCTCCCAGGTGCGCACCGGCAAACCTTTGGGTAATCAGGAGTTTTGCGCCTTTGAAAACCAGGCCGGCCGCGACCTCGATGGTTCTCATCAGCGCGGCGTCAACGGCCAATGCTCTTGTAGATGAAACCGAGTGATTCCATCTCCGCTGGGTCAAAAAGGTTGCGCCCATCAAACATAATGGGGTGGGTGAGGTCCTTGCGGGCTTTGTTCAGGTCGAGTTTCTTGAACTCATCCCACTCGGTGGCAATGACGAGTGCGTCGCAACCCGGCGCCACGTCGTTCATGTCGTCCACAAAGGTGACGTCCCGCAACACAGCCCGGGCTTTGTCCATGGCCTTGGGATCATGAACGCGCAGGAGAGCCCCTTCCGCCTGCAACCGCTGGCATAAATCGATCGCCGGAGACATCCGCACGTCATCGGTGTTCTGTTTGAAGGCCAACCCGAGCACCCCGATCTTCTTGTCCTTCAACACCCAGAGAGTATCGACGATCTTCTTGATGAATCGCTCCATTTGAGCGGTGTTGATGCGCTGGACTTCCTTGAGCAACCCGAATTGGTAGCCGACCTGCTCCGCGATCTTGACGAACGCACTAAGGTCTTTGGGAAAACAACTGCCGCCGAAACCCAGGGATGGATTCAGAAAGCGGCGGCCGATCCGTTCGTCCATGCCCATGCCGTTGGCCACTTCCTGGACGTTGGCGCCGGTAGCCTCGCAAATGACTGAGATGGCGTTGATATAGGAAATCTTGAGGGCGAGGAAGCTGTTGGAGGCGTGTTTGATCAACTCGGCGGAGTTGATATCCGTGACGATGATCGGCGCTTTGAAAGGCGTATAAACCTCTTTCATCGCGGCCACGGGCCGGGGCGAGCGCACGCCGATCACCACCCGGTCAGGGTGCATGAGGTCGTCCACCGCAAAACCCTCGCGCAAAAACTCGGGGTTGCTGACTACATCGAATTCCACCCTGGCCTTGCAGTAGCGTTTGATGGTCTCCGCCACTTTTTCCCCGGTCTTCACGGGAACGGTGCTCTTGTCCACAACGATTTTGTAGCTCGTCATGGCGGCGGCGATTTCGCGCGCGACCTTCTCGATGAAACTCAAGTCCACGGCGCCGTCGGCCAGCGGAGGCGTGGGCACGGCGATAAAGATAACGTCGGACCGGCAAACTCCCTCTTCGGTGCTGCTGGTAAAGGTCAGGCGACCCTCGGCGACGTTCTTCTTGACGAGGTCTTCCAAACCCGGTTCGTAGATGGGAATGCCGCCAGCCTGGAGTTTCTTTACTTTGTCGGCGTCGTTATCGACACACACCACCTGGTGGCCGACCTCGGCAAAGCAGGTGCCCGTCACCAGGCCCACATAACCCGTTCCGATGATCGTCAACTTCATAGGCAAAATGCCGGCGCGACCAGCCTGCGCCGGAAGTCACAACGTGCAAAGCGCCTCACTTTTTTGCGGCAGGCACCTGACGGTTGGTCAAACTGGTGGTGGCACTCGGGGCGGTGGCCGCGCTCTTTTTCGCCTCCGCAGGCCGAAGCATCGGGATGGAATTGGTGGGGGCGGGCGGCGGGAATTTGGCGTTCAACTCTTCCAAACGCATGCCGGATTCAGACCCGAGGGAAGTGCCGGCATCCGTGCGGGCGACATCCTCAAAGTATTTCCTGGCCTGTTGCGGCTGGTTTTGGGCCTCAAAGATGCGCCCGAGGGCGAACTTGGCCTGCGGAGTGGCGACTTCATTGGGATGGCGTTCGGACAAATCCTTGTAAGCAATCAAGGCCTCGTTGGTTTTGCCCTGGGCCTCAAGGCAGGCCGCCATGCCGAGTTTGGCCTGGCTGAGGAAGGCGCTGGTGGCATGCTCGCGAATGAACCTGCCGAACTGGTTCTGGGCCTCAGCGTACTTGCCCTGTGTGAACAGGTTGCCTCCGGCCAGCAGGAGCGCGCGTTCGGCGGCACTGGAACCCGCATAGTCAGTGGCGATCTTCAGGTAAGCCGGTGATGAGTCCTGCCCTGCGGCGGGATTCATCATCTGGCCTACGGAGACTTTGGCAAGCGCCGCACTGGCCTCCAATTGTTTCTCATGGGCCTGCCAAACGAAAAACCAGGCAATCAGGGCCACAGTGCCGGCGCCGATTGCCCCGTAAACAACCTGCTTCTTGTTCTTTTCGAGCCAGGCCCTCAACTGCAAAAGTGCATCGTTCTGCGTATTATCAGATTCCATATCAGGTGGCAAAATGTCCAGGGCTGAGGCATAAAACGCAAGCTTAATCAGACGTGGGATCAACAGAAGCGCAAAATCGCAATTCGGGCTTGGCTAACGCCCGAATTCTCCGGATTCTGTTGGAAACAAAGACACCACTATGATTACCGACGAGGACTTCATCGACTTTGCCTGCCCCTATTGCAGCGACCCCATCTCATTCCCGATGCAACACCGGGGCTCGCTTCAGCAATGTCACATGTGTTTTGAGAGCCTCACCGTGCCCGAAGTGGCCGGTGAGCCTGGGCGACGAATACCGGTGCCATTCTCCACCGATAAACTTACGCTTAGACGCCTGACTCCGGGAGATTGGAGGGACTTGTCGGAATTCTTGTCGGATGAACAGACCTTCCGCTACCTCTCGGGGCAGCCGCTGGACGAAGCTGCCATGCTGCGATGGCTGGAAAGCGACACCCACGTAAAGCTGACCACCCCGGACGAATCGTTTTTCCTCGGTCTGACCCTCCGTGAAGGAGGAAAGCTCATCGGCTATACGGGGCTCCGCCTGAGCGTGCCGGAGCCGCTGCAGGCGAATGTCACCATCTATCTGAACCCCGCTTTTCAAAAGCAGGGTTATGCTCTGGAGGCTCTCAACGGGGTTCTAAAGTTCTGCTTTCAGGACATCAAGTTGCACCGGGTCACTGCCACTTGCGACAGCCGGAACCGCGCCGCAGTAAATCTGCTCGACAGGGCGGGCCTCCGGCGCGAGGGCGAGTTCGTGAAGGACACCCTTATTCGTGGCGAGTGGACGACCACACTGTGGTACGCCGCCCTGGGTGAGGAGTATCAAGGGCCCCGTGCCGCCGAATAAGCCAGCTCAGTTCCCGGTCCCCTCGCGCCATGAAAGCAAAGCAGCATTTAGTCTTCAGGGGTGATTTTACCACCCGAACCATCCAGCGGCAAGGGCTGCACCGCCGCGCCTTCCTCCGCCAGTCAATCACCTGTGCTGGAGGCTTGGCGGTGGGTCTCCCCACCCTAACCTCTGGTCTGGAGCAGAGCAGGCCCAAGCCCCTCGGCGCAGCCAGAGGCATCCACCCGGGGCGCGTCGTCTGGGTTCACGATCCCGAGGTCACCGATTGGAAAGGCCCCGCAGACGGCCACTGGTGGGCAGCCCAATGGGTGAAGCAGGAGCGCGTGGATGCCATGATGGCTCGGACGGTCTGCGAATTAACCGGCGAAACCACGGTGGCAAGGGCCTGGTCCAGGCTTTTCCGCCACTTGAACCGAGCACGGGGCAAGGGTGATGTGGGCTACCGCGCCGGTGAGCAGATCGCCATCAAGCCCAACTGGGTGGGCATGATTTATCGCGAGGGCCACGTCAACCTGGAAACCTATGCCTTTATCCGGCGGCACGATTACATGAATACCGCGCCGCAAATGATTCTCGCCCTGATAGGCCAGTTGGCCAGCGTGGGCGTGCCGCCGCGAAACATCACGGTCTGCGACACGCTTGCCTGTCTCGTTCACGAGTATTATGACATCCTTCACGGAGCGTTTTCAGCCGTGCGTTATGAAGACTACGCGGGTAAGTTCGACCGCTTCAAGGTGAAGCCCTCCGACCAACCGCTGCATTGGAGCAGCCGCCCGGAAGGCAAGGCTCAGGACTATTTGCCCGCTTGCTTCGCCGACGCCCAATACCTGATCAACTTCGCCAACCTGAAGGCCCACACCGGCGGCGGCGTGACGCTCTGCGCGAAAAACCACTTCGGCTCGCTCATCCGCTGGCCAGTGCAGCAAGGTTATTACGACATCCACCCCAACTGCTTTGCCAGGGACCCGGGGATCTACCGCCCCTTGACCGACTTGATCGGGCATTCCCACCTGGGCGGCAAGACCGTCCTCCACCTGGTTGACGGCTTGTTTTCAGGCGTGCATCCGCGCGACCCGCTACCGCAGCGAATGCAATCGCCCCCGTTCAACGGTCAGTGGCCTTGCAGCCTCCTGGCGTCCCAGGACCCGGTCGCCATTGATTCGGTCGGTCTCGACTTGCTTTCGGCCGAGTGGCCGGAGGTTGCCCGCAAAGGAGGCGTGGACGACTACCTGCATGAGGCTGCCTTGGCGAACGATCCGCCGTCCGGCACGTTTTACGACCCCGACCACGCAACCGCAACCCAGCGGCTGCCCAGCCTGGGCGTCCACGAACACTGGAGCGGCCCGCAAGAGAGGAAATACTCGCGCAATCTCGGGACTGGCGAGGGTATTGAATTGGTCAGTGTGATAACGGGTCCCGGCGATGGGAAATGACCGGCAGCACGAGCCGGATCAGCGCCGAGATGCGCATCTTCTTGCAACCCCAGGAAGTCACGGGGTGGGAGCTGGGATTGCAGCCAGAAGACGATCACCAACGCCCCACCGGGCACCCACGCGCGGGCCGTTAAACTGGCCCGGAGGCATTCGGTGCGCGGGGCAAAAAGCGGGCGGCGGAAGATTGCGAACCGTTATTCCGCCCTTGCACGTTCCAGGTCCGCTGGCATCAGACCCCGCCTTATCAGGAGCGGCTCCACCCGCGGGGAACGCCCCCGGAACCTCTCGTAAAGTACGGCCGGGTCCTCAGTTTGGCCTTTCTCCAGGATGTTCTTGCGGAAGGACAAGGCAGTCGCCGGATCAAACAAACCCCTTTCTTTGAAGGCCTGGAACGCGTCGGCATCCAATACCTCGGCCCAGATGTAACTGTAATAGCCGGCGGAATAGCCCCCCGAAAAAATGTGCTGAAAGTAGGTGGAGCGATAGCGCGGCACGATCTGCCTCGGAATTGCCATCCTGGCGAGGGCTATCCGCTCCAGGGTCGCAACCTCCACGGACGCCGCCACTCCCATGGTATGCCATTCCAGGTCCAGCAGCGAGGCGGCCAGGTATTCCACGGTTTTAAAACCCTGGTTGAAACGCTCGGCACGTTGAATTTTTTCGATCAGCGCCTCGGGAATGATTTCGCCGGTTTGCCAATGACGCGCGTAGGATTTCAACACCTGCGGTTCCATGGCCCAGTTCTCCATGATCTGCGAGGGAAGTTCCACAAAATCCCGGGGCGTCGAGTTCAGGCTCCTGAACGTCACGCGGGAAAGCATGCCGTGCAAGGCGTGGCCAAATTCGTGAAAGAGCGTCTCCACCTCGTCCAGGGTCAGCAGAGCTGGCGCGTCGCCGGATGGACGCGAGAAATTGCAGACATTCGCCACCACGGGACGGACGTCCTGACCGTTCCGCACGCAGGCAGACCGGAAATGGCTGGCCCAGGCCCCGGACCGCTTGCCCGAGCGGGGGTGAAAGTCGAGATAAAGGACCGCCAGATGAGAGCCATCACCATCCTTGACCTCGAACACCTGCACTTCCGGATGATAGACCGGCATGTCCCTAATCTGCTTGAAAGTGAGCCCATAGAGTTTAGTGGCGACCGCAAAGGCCCCGTCGCGGACGTTCTCCAGCTTGAAATAGGGACGCAGCGCGGATTCATCGAGGGCATAGCGAGAACGCCGCACTTTTTCCGCGTAATAGAACCAGTCCCATGGTTCCAGTGCAAAGTTCCCGCCTTCCACCCGGATCGCTTGTTGAAGCGACTCAGCCTCGGCGGCCGCCACCGCTTTGGCTGGTCCCCACAGGCGGTTGATGAGCTCATAAACGCCCTCGGGAGTTTTGGCCATGTTCTCCTCCAGAACGTAATCAGCCCAGGTTTTATAGCCGAGCAACACCGCCCGTTCAGCCCGGAGCGCAGCCGTGCGGGAGGCGGTCTGTTTGTTGTCAGTCGTGTCATTTCGATCCCCCCGCGAGATGTAGGCTTGAAACATTTGCCGGCGCAACCCCCGATTCTCAGCGTATTGCATGAAGGGCCAGAGACTCGGAGCATGCAGGGTGAACACGTATTTCCCTGGCAAACCAGCCTTGGCCGCGGCGTCGGCAGCCGCCATGATTTCCTGGGTCGGAAGGCCGGCAATTTCCGCTTGGGATTCCACCACCAGTTTAAAATCATTCATCTCCTTGAGCAGATTGTCACCAAAGCGGACGCTCAGCGAAGCAAGCTCGGAGTTGATGGACTTCAGGCGCTCCTGCTGAGCCGCGTCCAGCAAAGCGCCTCCCCGCACAAAACGTTTCCAGGTTTTTTCCAGCAGCATCTGCTGCTCAGGGTTGAGCGTCAACCGCTGCCGCTGTTCCCAAACCTCCCGGATGCGCCCGAAAAGCGGCTGGTTGAGGAGAATACCATCATGGTGGGCGGCCTGCAGGGGGGCCATTTGGCGTGCCACAGCCTGCAATTGTTCAGATGTCTCGGCACCGGTCAGATTGGAGAACACACTGTTGACTCGCGTGAGGGTTTCGCCGGTTAGCTCGAGCGCCTCGATCGTGTTGGCAAACGTCGGCCGCTCGGCTGATCGGGCGATGGATTCGACTTCCTCCAACTGGCCTGCCATCGCGGATTTAAAGGCCGGCACAAAGTGCTCAGTCTGGATGGCCGCGAAAGGCGGGACTCCAAACGGAGTATTCCATTCCTGCAAAAGCGGGTTGGGCAGGGCGGCCGAGGGCTGGGCGTTGAGAATCATAGGCAAGAATGTTGCACACACGGAAAGCGTCCCGATCCAGGCGATATAAGCGGTGATGCGAGGCATAAATGGTCAACCGCCTCCAAGTTGCCCAATGTCTGGCCAAAAACAAGCACGCGATGGCATTTCTCCTTGATGGAAACCGTGGACTGCTGCACATTCTGTCCTGCCAGGGCCCATGGAATGCGGACTTACGAACCCCGCCAG
>JBBQYD010000276.1:0-7176 GCA_038209025.1 Verrucomicrobiota bacterium
GGCTTCATCCCGATCGCCCAAGGGATGGGGAAGGGGAAGATCAACCGGGCCTCCGGAATCGAAATCAATAGCATCCGTTACGAGTCGCTCCAGGGGCGGGGAAAAGCGGTCGCGCGCCGCAGAGGTTTTTCGAGGCGCCGGATCGGCCGGTTTAAGTCGGAAATTCAGCTTGCCTGTGGAATCGATTTCTTCACCTTCAACGAATCGGGCTGAGCCAGAATCATAACCCTGGGCGTGCGCCTCAAAGGTCAGGACCGCGCCGTCCTTGAAGAATTTCCGCGGCACCGAAATGCGAAAATTTCCTTCCAGATCAGGTTTTTCAAGCATG
This sequence comes from Verrucomicrobiota bacterium, assembly GCA_038209025.1. Lineage (GTDB taxonomy): Bacteria > Verrucomicrobiota > Verrucomicrobiia > Limisphaerales > UBA8199 > JBBQYD01. The sequence goes on from JBBQYD010000276.1 coordinate 329, forward strand.
CGGCTCACGATGAACCCCAAAGACCGATCCGGGTTTCCCGACCAGAGCAGGACATGCGCCTGACTGATTGGTTCGCCCGTGGACGCGTTGCTGATATTGCCGGAAAACTGGCGATTCAGCACCCGAGGGATGATGGCTGCGGTGGTGCCGATACCGACCAGGGCAGCCATCATGCCGATGATCCAGCGGGTAATCTGGGGCGTTTGGTTTTTGCCCGATCTTGCGGCCGCGAGCGGTTCCGCTTCCGCGGGCGGAAAATAGAACCGGTAAGCCGAGCCTGTGAGGGCCATCAAGAGGAGGTTGATGAGGACGCCCGCCGGCGCCACGGTGGCGAAGTAAACCACATGAATGGCGGCTAACACGAGCGACCCCACGAATACCGGACGCCACCGGAGCAGGAGGCCGGTGATCATGACGGCCTTGGCGGCCAGCCAGGTCAAGGCCATCGGTTGACCCGGGATGGCAACCAGGTTGCTGATTCCTTCCAGGCCCAGCATGATGACCACCACCCAGATCTGCCAGGGAACACCCTTATCCACGGCGGGAGGCGGACTCAAGGGCAGGGTGGGGACCGTTTTACCCGGAGCTTCAGGCTCAGGCGCAGCGCTGAGCGCCTCCACCTGCGTTTTGAGCACGCTCGCTTGCTGATAGCGGCGTTCCGGCTGGTTTTCCAGGGCGCGCAAGACGACTTCATCCAAACGCACATCGATCCGTAGTTTTTTCGAGGGTGGTTCGATGGGTTTGCCCGGCAACTCGCCGGTGAGCATCTGGTAGAAAACCACCCCCAGAGCGTAAATGTCCGCCCGATGGTCCACCTCCCCGGGGTGGTCCACCTGTTCCGGCGCCATGTACTGCGGCGTACCCATGATCTTGCCGGCTTCCGTGAGTGCGCCGGACAGAGCCGCTCCGGATGCCGCAGACCCGCTCTCGCCTTCCAGGTTGATCAGCCGGGCCAGGCCAAAATCGGCAACTTTCACCCGGCCTTGCCGATCCAGCAGGATATTCTCCGGCTTGATATCGCGATGGACGATTCCCTGGTCGTGCGCGTACTGCAGAGCGTCACAGATTTGCGGGACAATCGCCAGCGCTTCGCGCGTGGAGAGACGCCCCGCCTCCATCAACTGCCGCAGGTTCACGCCGTCCACAAGTTCCATGAGGAAAAAGAACAGGCCATCCGCGCGCCCGAATTCGTAAAGCGTGACAATACTCGGATGATTCAAACTGGCCAATGCCCGGGCTTCCCGGGAGAAGCGTTCCGCAAACGCGGCATCATCCGCCAACCCGGGCGGGAGAATTTTCAGGGCGACCACTCGGCCCAGTTCTTTTTGGCGAGCTTTGTAAACCGCCCCCATCCCGCCGCGGCCAAGCAATTCAAGAATTTCCAACTGGGGAAATTTCCCGGCGAGTTCTTCGGGCGACGGCACCGGCTCAGGCGAGGCGGGATCACCGGAGAAATCCGTTTGCGTCGCCAGGTTCATGGCCATGACACAGCGCGGGCAGAGCCCGGACGGCGCATTTGCCGGCAACGGTTTGCCGCACTGAGGACAGGTCTGAGCGTTGGTCGTCATGCCCGTTGCTTACCGGTTCAATACCATTTGTTACACGGTCCGTTCACCCGGTTACTGATAAATGAATTTGCCTTTTTGGCGAACGCTTGGACTGGGCGCTCCGCGGGCAAGGGAGAATTGGTTTTTGGTCCCGCGGAGCATGACCTGAGCCTGCAAAGGGCCAGCCATGCTGTCAATCGGCAAGTTTTGACCGGGGAGCCTTGCCGGGTTCAGGTGCGCGGAGGTCCACCGGGAGCCTATTTCGGCGCCAGCTTCAGGGCCGTGACCCCGCCGTCGAACCCGGTGAGATAGGCCCGCTCCGCATCGCAGGCCACCGCCGACATCACGAACAATTTGGGCGCGGCAGAATATTGCCAAAGCCTTTTGCCGTCCTCGCCGGCGAACGCGGCTACGATACCGGTGGGGCCGCAGACGTAAACCTTGCCTTGGTGTTCGGTGGGAGCGACGGGGATCGAATTCAATCCGGCCGGCACACTCCACAATTCCTTGCCGGTATGGTCGATCTTGGTCAAAAAGCCATCGGTGCGGCGCAGATAGACAAACTTGCCGTCCTGGGAGAGACCGGTGGCGGCCACCTTTGGGAGAGCCCCCGCTGGCGCACCGGTTTCGGCGTCGAACAGGGTGAGCATAAAGTTGCGATCGGCGATCATGACCGTTCCCTCGGCAACCACCGGGGCGGCGTCGCCCGGGCTGTAATAACGTTGCGCCGCCTTGGCCTTCAGCACCCCCTCGGTGACCTTTTTCCAAACCAGCTTGCCCGTCGCCGCATCGACGCAGCGCAGGTGCTGGTCCCACGCGCCGTAGAAGACTTTGTCCCGCCACACACAAGGTTGCGACTCGATGGCATAGCCGGCGTCGTTATTCGTCCATGCCAGCGTGCCGGTCTCGGCGTTGACGGCGTAAAGCACCCCATTATTGCAGCCGAACACGAGGTTTGATCCAGCCGCGACCGGCGCGGAGTAAACGGCCTCGCCGGCCTGAAAGGACCAACGTTGCTTCCCTTTCAGATCGCAGGCCAGCACCAGCCCCGCACCGTTGCCAACGAATATCCGGCCCGCGCGCACCAAGGGCGAACCGAGAATTTCGGCGCCCGTGGGCACCGACCAGCGGGGCTTGCCGGTGGCCGCATCGAAAGCCCGCAGCACGCCATCGTGGGCCGCAACATACATGACACGGTCCTGCAAGACGGGAGAGACTTTGCTCGATGCGCCCAGATACGCATGCCAGGCCGCGCGTGAATCCTTGGGTTCATAATAAAAATGGGTGCTGCGCGAGATGGCTCTGCCCTGGCTGGTGAAATCGATGCGGAGATAGTGGGCTCCGGGAAGCAGCCCGGACAGATCGGCCCGGCCGGTCGCCCGGCAACGGGAACCTTTTCCGGCAACGGCCAGTTCGCCTTTGATCTCGTCGTCCACCGTAAACAGGACGTTGGTGTCCGGTGCGGCCCCGAGACGCACCTCGATGCGCAGGTCAGATTTCGAAACGCCGCGCACGTGGGGCGAGACGATCTCGACCCGCGGGTACCAGGCTCGTTCCGGAATTTCCTTTTCGAGCAGTCGAAAACCGGGGGCTGCGTCGGCGAATTTCCAGTAGGCAGCCCGAAGCCAGTTATCTTTCACGGAGATGACCGAAAATCCCGCATTGGGGCCGAACGTTGATCCGCCGGTGATCTGGTCCAAGCCGCCGATAGGGCGGGAGACGTAACCGTGCGAGTGCCCCGCCATCAGGAGCACTGTATTATGCCGTCGCAGCACATCGAGGAGCCGATCGCTGTCATACCGGCTGGCAAATTCGGACCCGCCGAGCGGATGATGGAAGAAAACCAACACTGGCGTTTGATCTCCGGTTTTTTTCAGGTCGGCTTCCAGCCAGATCAGTTGTTCCTCAGAAACAGAGGGCCGGGGATCCTGCGGCGTCGGGGTCATCAGCCCGACAAAGTGGCACCCGTGAGAGTCGAAGGAGTAATATGGCTTTTGGCCGGCAACGCGGAGAGGGTTGATGTTGGCATGCCAGGTATTATCGTGATTCCCAAGCTCGTGATGCACCGGAAAAGGGCAATGCTTCCAATAACTCAGGTATTCCTGCCACCACCCGTTCCCACCACCGAATTCGGTGAGGTCGCCCGTGGCGAGGACAAACGAGGGCTGCGCCACGCGAATCGCAAACGGCGCCAGGTCAATTTGCGTCAGATTCGTGATGCGGGCTATCGTCGCGGCGCTCTGGGCCATGGGCGTGTGCATATCGGAGGCCTGCACAAAGGTGAAGTCCTCGACCCCCGCGGCGCCGATTTCGCCCACCCAAAACAAACCGGCGGCCAGGGCCAGGCGTCCGGCGTGGCGGCCCACAATAGCTAAGCAACTCATCCTTGATGATGTTGCGGTAACCCGGCGACCGGGTCAATCTGCCTTGTGGCCCTTCTTCGTCTTGCTCCGCTGGACCTTGCGCGTTGGGCGCGAACTGCCGGGCGGTGGAACCAACCCATGCAGGCGGGCACGTAGCAAACGCAATCAACAGGGTCCAGGAAGCAAAATGGAGCAGAACACCGCATAAGCAATGGGTGTGGGACCTCCCACCAATGAGCGTCGTGCTCCGGAAACCGTGAAGCGTCACTCCGATCATCCCTGACCTCAGCGTCCGCCATTATGCGCTTTGGACGGCTGACTTCGTCGAACGCTTGTCGGATCCCAAGTAATAGCGCCTCGACGGTCATTTTACACCGAACGTCCGCGCTTCCCTGGCGCCACGCCGGTGACGCCCGGCATGGAAACAGATCGCGCACGCGGCGTCCAGGCACCCCATTATTCAGCTTTCATCCCCCATCGGCGCTGTTGCACGAGCCGTTGCGGTGATCGAAGTGTTCGCTTGGAAGCACACCGGCTGTGGGCACCAGACTTCATGGCGTTTGGGAGCCCTGAAGTGTCGTTTGGACCTTTCCCAGTAGAATATGCCCTTGTCTTTCAAGCTCGCGCTGCCGACGAGAAGCGGTGTGCGTAAGTGGCCAGGGAAATCGTTGCCGTCCTTGAACCTGCCACCAAAGTAATAGACGCCAACCTCCGAAGCAGGTTTTCCAGTAATGAGCGGGAATTGCATAAGCAGGGTTTGCCCCGGGAGCAGCTTGTCGCCGCGCCTAAAGAAACTACCGACCGAGAGGCAGGCACTTCCAACCGCTAAAATGGCAACCCAAAAACTCAAACCACTGCCGAATACTCAACAACCATCGTTCCCGGCCTGAGCGTGGTCCATCCCGAACACTGAGACCGTCACTTCATTGCTTGTGGAGCCGGAAATATTGTTGGGTGCCAGCGTCACTGACGGTTAAAGTGAAGTTTGTGCCCGCGATGACAGGGGCATTTGTGACCGTGCTCCAATTCGCCGCCACCAGAAACGCCGTTGACTCCAAATCCCAGCCAACGGCGTTGGTCGGCCAGGACAGGGTGGCGTGCGAGGAGTCGGTTCGCGCAATGTTGAGCAGGTAAGGGCCAAATCCGGGCGGAACCTGGAGGACGAAATTATCGAAGGTCTGCGACGAGAAGCCGTAAAGGCCAACGCTACCGGAGCTGTAAGTCATATTGGTTTCCGTGAGCGAAGTGATCGCGGTGGTGGAGCCGTTCAGAAACGCCGCGTAAGAGTTGCCCACCACTTCGATGCGCAAATGCACGTTTTGCACTCCGGGATTTGAGAAGGCATTAGACGCTTCATTCAATATGGGCGGGCTGCTCCAGTTGGCCGGGGTGATTACATGCCAATAAAGTGAACGCCCCGCATCGCCGCCGCGAGCACCTCCGCCCCAGCCATGCCCCCCAGTCACCAACAGAACCCCGTTTGTGCCGGAAGCATCGCAGCGCAACCAGATGCCGCCATCTGCCACCTGATTGATGTCAACCTCAACGGCGAAATTCTGGAGCACAAAAGGAAGGCCCGTAAAGGTCGGGGGGACGTTCTGCGGGTTGGCGGCGAGATAAACGCCGTTGGCAGTGAACCACGCCCCGCGCAAGTTGCTCCAGAGAGGGGATGCGCCAGCCTCGAAGTTATCTGTGAAAATGGTCTGTGCGTGCAAGCTCACTGCGCACGCCATGACCGCCGCTGCCGCGCCGAATAATCGAGTGAGTCTCCGGGTCCATATTTTCATTGTTCTAATCCTTTCTGGTCGTCCTGTGGGTTTGAGGTATTCTCCGCCGCCGAACGTTCCCGCTGGCAGGCCGGGAAGAGCTTGCCTGTGAACCAAAGCCGCTTTGATGTACTCGCCGTCATAAAGTCCAACGAACTGCTCAGGCACGCTGGGCCAATAATGTCTGATTGTCAACCAAGACGCGATCCCGGCCTTGCCTGCCTGCCGACCACCTTTCCGGAGCCCCAGAGGCGCAGCAGTGCTCGATCGCACGGGGCATCGGAGCCACCCCAACCCAGATCTTTCGTTCCTTCCGGTTTGGCTTGCGGCCCCGGCGCAGCCCATTTACTTTTGCCGCCAAAGCATGAAATGATTTGTGTTCCATGAAACAGACTTTAAGTTTCCAGGAGCAACAATGAAAACGTTTGCCGAATTGGGGTTCCCCGGCCGGCTGATCGCCGTGGAGGGGCTGGATGGGTCGGGTAAATCGACCCAAATCTACCTGCTCAAGCGCTGGCTTGAGTTGCAGGGGCTTAAGGTCTATTTGAGCGAGTGGAATTCCTCGGAGCTGGTGAAATCCGCCACCAGCAAAGGCAAGAAGCGTGAACTGCTCACCCCCACCACCTTCAGCCTGATCCACGCCACGGATTTTGCGGATCGGTATGAGCGGCACCTGGTCCCGCTGCTGCGGGCGGGTTACCTCGTGCTGTGTGATCGTTATATTTTCACCGCCTTTGCCCGCGACGTGGTGCGGGGCTGTCCGCCCGAGTGGGTGCGGGGCCTCTACAGCTTCGCGGCCCTTCCCGACCTGACATTCTTCTTCAAGTCGGATCTGGAGGTATCCCTCAAGCGCATCCTGGAAGGGCGCCCGCAGCTCAAGTACTTTGAGGCGGGCATGGACCTGCGGCTTTCCACGGATCCTTACGAGAGCTTCCGCATCTTTCAGGGGAGGATTCTCGAGCAATACCTGGCCACGAGCATCGAATTCGGCTTTCGCGTGATCGACGCCAACCAGGCGGTGGAGGAGCAGCAGGTCATCATGCGCGGACTGGTCAACCAGAGCGTCAACCTCACGCATTTCAGGCGGGCGGAGCGCCCCACCCCCCCACCCCCCCCCCCCCCGAACCCCAAACCGAAAACCACCGGGGGAGAGGAGGGAACAAGAAACACCC
>JBBQYD010000277.1:0-7170 GCA_038209025.1 Verrucomicrobiota bacterium
AAACACGCTCTTAACGGGCTGGAACGTCGGGTTCCAATCGACCGCGGTCAGGCTACATACCTCACAACCCCAACCGGTCCAGACCGGCTGTTTGATCGCATCTCTCTCATCTCGAATGCCGCGGTTCGATTAGGGGCTTCACACTGTTCGACGCAAGTTGCTTTACCGTGTCAGCAATTTCCTATCATATAGTGAGCCGCAAACCACCCTACCGCGACCTGGGGCAACTACTTCGATCAACACAATCCGGCCGTAGTCCTCAAACGACTGCTCAAGCGCATCTCAAACCTTTGCTATGGGGTGACCCTCGTGCCGTTAAGCAAAGCAGCCTGAGCCGGCTGACAGCCACCTGCTTCGGCCATTCTCGGCTCAGTGGCAACGGGGTTGCCATAAACATCAATAGCCGCTTCCAGTGGGAGAATTCATTTGCGCGCCAAGCACTTGCGAAAATAGTTCTGGAATATTTTTGACTTGGAGCGGCTCCTGCGCGACGTTGCGCTCTCTCAGGAATGCTCAAACAACATTCCTGCGAGAATCAGAAGTTATGAACCATGCAATTACGCTAGCTTTAGCTCTCAGCTCTCTGGGCTTCTCTGCCCACGCTCAATTCAACATCTATTACGTGCTCTCCGGCACTCATTATAGTTACACGGTGCAGAACGCCACCTCAGTGGACCCGCTGGATTTGTTTAGCATTTATTTCCCGGCCCCCCAGGATCCGACGGCGCTCGATTACAATAACCTCGCCGCTGCGGACAGCCCGGCTGGTTGGACCGGCAGCGCGTTGGAACCGGGCGTTCCTGACATGGGTGGCCTGGTCACCTGGCAAGTCGATTTGCCCCCGGGAATTACCACGGGGCAAAGCCTGAGCGGCTTTGAAGCCACCTTCGACCATTCCGGAACTTCCGTTCCCGGCCGTCAATACTTCGAAGTGTATGACGCTAACTACAACGTGATCGGCAGCGGCCTTACCCAGCGTGCGGCAGTGGGGACGGTCCCAGACGGCTGCAATTGGCAGAGTTGGGGTTGCGTCGGCCTGCTGTTGCTGGTCACCAAACAATTCTTTTGGAAACAACCCCAACCCTCGCCGTTTGCCGCTTAAATCTCGGAGCTTTCTCCCATTTAACTGTACTAATCCGGAAGATAAAATATGAAAACCACACTCCGTTTCTGTGCCTGGTGCTGCCTGCTAATACTTTCCTTCTGTCCTCAAGATATCAAAGCCTCTGGCACTCCTCAGTTCGACGTGACCCCGCCCGTGCTCGAATCCCTGACGTTTGACCCAACCGAAGTGGATGTTACGGGCGGTCCCGCCACGGTCACGGTGACCCTCCACCTAACCGACGATCTGTCGGGGGTGGACTTTTTCGACCCCGCCCGGGCCTGGGACGGTTCCCTTAATCTGTCGAGCCCGAGTTATAGCCAGTTCATTTATGTCAATACCACGAGTTTCACCCTCATCCCCCCCACGGATCCTGATTACCTGGATACCACTTGGCAGGCCACGGTGACGATCCCACAAGGAGCGGAGCCGGGCCTTTGGTTCGTCAACGGATTGACCATCTATGACCGGGCGGGAAATTATTTATACAGTCCGGTTGGGGCGACATTCAACGTCGTTTCAAACCCCGACACGACTCCTCCTGTCGTGTCTGAACTTCAGTTCTTGCCTGACGGCGGTGGCACGTCGAGCTCGATCACCGTGGATACGTCCAGCAGTTCTCAGACCGTGAACATCCAATTTCGGGTTACCGATGATAACTCGGGCTTTGGAGGGCCGGAAGATGGGGCCGCCGTGAACGATTACAACGTCTTACAGATCACCGCCCAATTCCCGGTAAGCGAGACAAATACCTACAACAACAATGTCACTTACTATGCGCATCGGGTTTCCGGCACGCCGCAGGACGGGATTTGGGAAACGACGCTCTACTTCCCGCAGTATAGCCCGGCTGGGACTTGGACGCTGAGCATAAATATCAAGGATAATGCGTTGAACTCCACTTATGTCAGCGGAGCTGACCTGGGACTCCCCGGAGACCCGCCGGAACTGAACATCGCTTCCAACCCGAGTGATTCGGCAGCCCCAACGCTCAATTCCCTGTCATTTTCCCCCATCACCATCGACACCTCGGCTTCCGACCAAACGGTGAACGCTTCGATTTCTCTCACCGACGACCTCGCGGGAGGTTACTACGCGTTCATTTTCGTGCAGAGTCCCTCGGGAAAGCAGCAGCGTTACATTTCTTGCTGGCTCCAAAATCCCGTGCCGGGTCTTACCCAGGTGCTGGAGGGAACGAGCTTGTTTCCCAGATACAGTGAGGGCGGCACTTGGAAAGTGCAGTCCGCATATTTGTTCGACAATGCCGGCAACACGCGGTATATAATACAAGGAGATCCGGACTTCAATAAGTTGAGCGCCGGCATCAATATCATCTTTGCCACGCTCAACACGGATGGGACCGTGGATTCCACCGGTGGAACAATCCAGGACGCCGTTTACGGAGATTTGGCCCAGGTGATTGTCCCTCCGGGGGCGGTCTCCCAGGACACCACCGTTGCCATCGACGTCCTGCAGGAGCCTCTGAGTGTCCCCCTCCCCACTGGGTTTGCCGGGGCGAACACATACTATGTAAATATCCACCTGGATCCGGTTCCGGATTTTCCTCTCCCGCCGCCCGGCTTGACCGTCGTCCTGCCCCTGACCCACAATATGACACCCGGAACGGTGCTGGCACTTTATCGCATCAACACCGGCACGGGGGAGCTGGAGCCGGCGATCAGCGTCTTTGGTTCTCCGGTGACCGGCACGGTGGATCTGCTGGGCAAGAGCGCCACTTTTACGGGCATCTCCCGCCTATCGACCGTGGTCGGTCTGTTGCCTGAACCGGTTATCACGTGGGCTAACCCAGCCAATATCACCTATGGAACGGCGCTGAGCGGCACGCAACTGAACGCCACCGCTAATCTGCCAGGCACGTTCGTTTATACGCCGTCAGCCAGCACCGTGCTCTCGGCAGGAAATGCCCAGGAACTGCACGTGACGTTCACCCCCGACGACAACGTGAATTACACCGCGGTTCAAAAAACCGTCCTGATCAATGTGTCGAAGGCCTCGCTCACCATTCGTGCGGACGATAAAACCAAGTTGGCGGGTTCCCCGCTCCCGACTTTCACTGCGAGCTATGAGGGCTTCGTGAACGGCGACAAGCCCGCCAATCTGACGTCCCCGGTCCTGTTGCAGACTGCGGCCACGGCGGCCAGCCCAGCGGGAAACTACGATATCACCGCCAGCGGGGCCACGTCTCCCAATTATGAGATCGCCTTCGCGAAGGGGAAGCTCACGATCTTGCCTGCCATCACCCTGAAAGCCATTTCCTATCCTTTGATCTTGAGCAAACGGCTCTCGGCAACGCTTTTTGAATACACCTACAAGTTCGTGATTAAAAACGAAAGCGCCTCCCCTGCACACCAGGTTTCGGCTACGCTCAATAAGTGGCCAAGCCAGGTCACGGTGCTTGACGGCGCCCTCACTTTCGGCACGGTTCCTGCCGGCCAAAGCGTCACCAGCCAGGATACCTTTGTCCTCCGAGTCGATCGGAGCAAACCCCTGAAGAACACCGACCTGGGCTGGACCTTGACCTATTCTTCCGATACCGGCGGGACCATCAGCGCGACGGTTCAGCTGCCGTTCTGAACTATCTGCGTTCCCCAGTGTTTCTTTTCAGGCGTGGAGCATCCTCCACGCCTGAATTTCACCCGGGCGTTGGCGCTCACTTGAATTGACCCACCGTTGCTCAGGTAGACTAATCCTCCGCAGAGGCACAGTAAGGAAGCGGCTGGCTGGTTTCCCAAGCCCGCGACGAGTCAGGAGCCCGAATCGAAGGACGCTCGCTACCGAAAGATGTGGTCCTGGCGACCGGCGCTCGAGGCAATGCAGAGTGCGGAATGAGAAAGGACGATCCGGGCTGTCGTTCCTGGGCTAATTGCTCGGGGAACGGGATGCGCCGCTTGGGGGCTTGGTTAGGGCGTTCGTCATCGTTCCGGCGTGTCTGTCAGCGGCAATGAAGACGTCCATTTGCTGGCCAACGAAGATGGGCAGGTCCTGGCGGTCAAAGCTGTAAATGACCTGGAGAACGCGCGTGTCCGCTCGCTCGGTGGAGTCACCGGTAAGCGATTTTTTTGGCACGATATAGGGCTCAAAGCGAACGAATTTGAGCGGCGCTTGAATGTCCTTGTCGCCGCGCAGATAGCCAGTTGCCGGCGAGGCGGCTCGAACGCGGGAAGCGTCGTTCTCGTCCACGTCCACGCGGACGTGCAGGGGCGTGACGTTGCCCAGGAGGATCAGTGGCGGCTGACCCGCAGCGGCGGCCGCGGCGGGCGCAAACTCTCCGAGGTGGATTTTGAGTTGCAACACTTGGCCATCAACAGGGGCGCGGACGGTCAGGCGCTCCAAATCGGTTTCGGTGGATTTCAAATCCGCTTGAGCCTGCTCAAGTTGCGCTTCAGCTTTCTGCATGGCGAAACGGCTCTTCTCGAGTTCGTCCGCGCTGGCGATTTTCTGGGCGGCCAACGCCTTGAGGTGCCGAATTGGTATTTGGCATCAGCAAGCTGGGTCTCGGCTACGTGAATGGCCGCACGGCGGATGGCGGCTTCTGCGCGCAAGGCGCGGCCGTCAATGGTGAACAAGGGATCATTGGCCTTCACGTTGCTACCGATCTGGACGAAGATTTTGGAGACGATGCCGGCGAGTTGGGTGCCGATGGAGATGTTTTCAGTACTGGCTTCGACAATGCCCGAGCCGGCGACGAAAGATGGATAGGGAACCTGGGGCGCGTCCGAGATCGGGGGCGGCTGCGGAGGTTTCTTTTCACCGCAAATGACAGTATAGACCGCGAAGATTACGCCGGCCAGAGCCAGCAATGGGATGAAGTATTTGCGAAGCATGATGGGTCCTAAGATTTGTTCGCCCGGGCGGACGGAGGCCCGGGCGGCCCCTCGATACGGGTGATGCGGCCGTCCTCCATGTGGGCGATGCGATCGGCGAACTCGAAGATGCGGGTGTCGTGGGTAACGACGATAAGCACCCGGTCTTCGACGCGTGCCAAACGCCGCATTAGCTCCATAACGACATGACCGCTCTCGCGGTCCAGGGCGCTGGTGGGTTCATCACAGACAATCAGGCGGGGGTTGTGGACCATCGCGCGGGCGATCGCGACGCGCTGCTGCTGGCCGCCGGAAAGGTCGGCGGGCAAGGAGCATGCCATGCGGTCGTCGAAGCCCATTTCTTTGAGCACGGCAGAAGCCTTATTGACGGCAGCGCGGCGGTTCATGCCATTGATGAGCAGGGGCGTGGCCGCATTCTCGGCGGCGGTGAGGGGCGGAATCAGGTTAAACGCCTGGAAGACGAAGCCGATGTTACCCCCGCGAAAGAGGGTCGTTTCCTTGGGCGACATCTGGTCGTAGTCGTGCCCGAACACGGAGCACTCCCCACCGTCGCGGTGCAGGAGGCCGGCAAGGACTGAAATCAGCGTGGTTTTGCCGCACCCGGACGGCCCTTCGAGCATCAGCAATTCACCGGGGCGAACTTCCAGATCCACGCCGCGCAAGGCCTGAACGGCGGCGTTGCCCTCACCGTAGGTCCGGGTGACGCCGACACAGCGGATTGGTGTCAGGTCGTTGGCTGGCTGGTCGGCGGATGGCATGGCGATAAACGCAGTGGGTGACGGGTTATCTGCCGGCCAGGAAGCTGGCGGGCTGCATTTTCAACACGGGCCAGGCGCTGGCCGCTGCGGCCCCCAGGCTGACGAGGAGGACCGCCAGGCCGCCGAGCACAGGGGCAAACCACATCATGCGGTAGGGAAGATCATAGGCGGCGAAGATATGTCCGCCGATGGCGCAAAGGCCGATTCCAAGGCCGGCTCCGATAAGGGCGCAAAGCCCCGTTTGCACCAGGATCATGAGCAGGAGGGACTTGGCGGTGGCGCCCATGGCATTTAGGACCGCGTAAAACTTCAGGTTCTCGCGGGTGAACATGAACATCATGACGCCGGTGACACCGAAGCCCACAATCATGGCGATGGAAAGCATCGTGATGGCGTCGCCGACATCCTCGGAGTTTTGGATCATCCAGTGAACGGTGTCGGCTCGGAAGTCCTCGGAAGCGCGGGCGCGGAGGCGAGTAACGGTCTCGATGCGGGCGGCGAGGCAGCGCGGGTCCGTGCCGGGCGCGGCAGTCACGAGAACAAAAGTCAGCCGGCGCCGCTCGGGGAGCAGGATGCGTTCGGCCGTGGAATAGGTGGTGAAGAGGAGCGGCCGGGGCGGGAAACGGGGCAGCGACTGCGAGCGGCCCACGACACGGACGCGGGTGTCGTTGACCAGGAGTTCGTCGCCGGCGGCCGCAAGGCGCGTAGGCACGATCAGGTGCGGCTTGCCGTAGGGCCACTGGTCGGCCTTGCGCAGGGGGGTCTCGAGTTTGCCGCTGGTGCCGCCGGGGTCGACAATCACCGCGTCCGGGGCCCGGAGGGCGCCGGCGGTCGCGCCGTCCGTGGTAAGCGGCACACCGCTGAGGGTGGCGTCGTCCACGCCGATGACCTGGAAAGACTGGAATCGTCCGTTGGGAAAGCGGGCGTCGGCGGTGGCCACGGCCAGAGGCGCGGCGTAACGCACTCCCTCGACGCTGCGGACACGGTTCAGGGCTGATGCCGGCAGATTGAAACTCGGTTCGACACCCGCGACTGCCGGGTCCATGACCCAAACATCGGCGCGTGAGTTCTCAGCAATCAAGGCGAAGCTGCGGGTCATCATGCCGCCGAAATAGGAGGCGGCGAAGGTGACGAGGAAGGAAGTGAACGCGATGCCGAAAAGCAGCCCCGCGTACTTGAGCCGGTCACCAAGCAACATTTTGAGCGCGATGAAGTTCAATGTCATACCCCCGGAAGCCCGGAGGGAAAGCAATTGATCTGATCAATTGGATTTTGGCCAATCTGGGGTGAAAAGGCCAGAGGCAAACTGGGAGGTGCGGCAGCACGCAGCGCGTATGCATGAAGGGGTTTTCACAACTTTGGGTGTCGGCATGTAACGAAAGCCATTGCCAAGGTCAGGTTATCCTCGCCCATTGCGGCCTGGAAATCGGTAAGTGACTGGTAGTGGGGCTTTGGCTGACGTTGG
>JBBQYD010000278.1:0-7155 GCA_038209025.1 Verrucomicrobiota bacterium
AGCTCAGGACGTCGGCGGGTGTAGAGGAACAGGGCGGCAACACCCCCTATGAGGCCCCCGTGGCTCGCGAGCCCACCTTCCCAGATGCGCAGTATTCTTCCGGGATGACTGAAATAGAACGCCGGTTCATAAAACAGCACATGCGCGAGGCGTGCCCCCACCACAATTCCCGCCACCGTCCAGATGAGCTGGGGGTCGAGGTGCCGCTCGTCTTTTCCCTCTATCCGGAACTGGTGCCGGACGATCAGGTAGCTGGCGATGAAGGCTAACCCAAAGAGCAGGCCATACCATCGCACCGCGAAAGGGCCAAGATGCACCAGGTCCGGCCGGACATTCCAGATGATTTCGGAAAACACAGGTTCCATTTTAAATTACGGTCGCACTGATGAACGGAAGCCGACGACTATGCGCCAGGCCGAGACTGCTGCGAGTGGGTATCCTCCCCACCCGGCCTGGTGTCCTCGCGAGCCCGGATCCGCCGGAGCCAGAGACGGCTGGGGTTGCCTAATCAGACTTGCGCAAGCGGAAATAAACGGAACCAGCCGCCGGGTCAGCCAGCGGAGCAAACCGGTTGCTGATCACGTCCGGCACGGGATGCCATTGAGTTCCAATCCCAACCCCAGGGGGATTCGTTTGTCCTTCCAGCGTGTAAGACGTGTAATCTTCCGGCCACGAAAGAGTCAAGGCGGTTCCCGAGAAGCTGAACCGCAGTTGAGGTGGGGTTTGGGGCTCCATCGCCACGACGGTCAAAATGCCGGCGGCTGCCAGTTGCGAGGTGTTCCAGGCCAAACCGGGAGCCAGTTGCGGCAATTGCACCGCACTGAAGGTTCCTGTTCCAATGCTTCCGGCCTCGAAGATTTTCCAGGAATCACCTCCCTGGGGTTGGCCGGGTCCGGTCAGCGAAATGACAAGACTGCCGCCGAACTCCAGGGTGCCCGCGCAAACAACGGTATCGTTGGTGAGCGAGCCGGAGTCACGTCCAAGGTCGATTTCAGTCAGGCCTTGCAGCCCAAGATTGCCCGAGAAGGTCAAAGTTCCCAGGGCGGCTCCCGGCGACAGCGTGCCGAGAACGACCACCGATGGCCCGCGGATGAGGCCGGTTCCCTGGAGCCGCTGCCCGGGTGCCAGTGACCATCCGCCGGCGATGGCGGCGACGTCCAAAATGGTGGAGGGGTTCAACTCAATTTGCGGGGTTGCGAGAGTTGCCGCCGGACCCAGGGCCACCTCGCCGCCGGCAATGAGCAGCGGCCCGGAAAACAGGTTTGCGCCAAGGAACGCAAGGCTGCCCGTGCCTTGCTTTATCACGGAGCCGGTGCCGGCCAGGGGATTGGAGATGACCATGCTGGCGTTGGTTTCAAAGGCGAACGCAAGGGTGTTAACCCCGGCTGAGAGCTGGCCGTTCAATACGAGGCGCCCCGCTCGCGCGCCGATGACAGTTGGGCCCGCAAGATTGAGGGTCCCCGCCCAGGTGTTCGTGCCGTCCAGATTCAGCAACGCACCGAAACCGCCCACCCCGGGACCGCTCAGGGAGAGGGCCTCACCCGCTACGACAATGTTGTTGGAAAGGGCCAGAGTCGCCCCGTAGCTGACCAGCGTGCCGAAAGCCGTTGCGCCCAGTGCCTGCGCGTGAGCCGCCACCAGGGTGCCCGCGCTCAGCAAGGTGTTCCCGCCATAGGCATTGGGACCGGAAAGCACCTGGCTGGCGGCGCCGATTTTCGTCACTGCCAGGTTCCCGGTGGAATTGGTCAAAACGCCGCCAAAAGCGCCATCTTTGCTGCTGGCTCCAATCACCAGGCTGAAAGCCGAGCCATTGATGAGGTCCAAAGTGCCGGCACCGGGAGATTCGCTTTCCAGCGATCCCAGGATTTCGCTATCCGCCGAGCCGGTGGAGGCGATGCGCAGTTGTGCGCCCTTTTCAAAGCGGACGGCGGTGGCGTTCGGGATCGTGCGATTGCCCAGCAGGTTGTTGACCCCCAGTTGGAGGACGGCATTGGTATCGATGATGAGGTCTCCCAGGAAGTCGTTGGCAGTGCCCGAGGGACGGTCAAAAACGATTCGGCGTCCCGGGAAGCAGGGGCTTTGAATGCGGATATTTGCCGAGCCGTAGAGGCGGTTTGCAAAGGTGGTGCGGTCGCTGGAGCCGGCCTGCAGGATGGTGTCACGGTAGATTCCAAGCGTGCCGGAGAACTGGCTGTTCAAGGAGGTGATGAGATTTGATGTTCCAATTCGCACCGTGCCCGTGCCCAGGTTCGGCACGGTGATATTATTGGCTACCACCAGCGCGGTGGGCAGAATCAGGGCAATATCGTTCGTCGCCGTTGCGGCATCACCCAGGGATACGCTGCCGGCGCCCAGTCCGTTCGCGTGGGCCGCGGTCACCTGGCCGGCGCGAATGACCAAGCCGCCGGAGAAGGTGTTTGGCCCCGCCATCACCTGGTTGCCCGAACCCGCCTTAACGAGTTGCAGAACGACCCCGGACCCATAGCTGCTATTGCTGATCGAACCGGAAAAATAGCCGGAGTGATCATTGGCGCCCAGGGTGAGCTTGCGGGTGCCAGAGTTGGCGAAAACGGCGCCGGAGCCGTTCAGCGCCCCGATGGTCGCGTGGTGGTTCAAGAGATCCAGCCGCCCGGAAAGGGAGATGTCGGTTTTCCCAAGATCAAGGTCTTGGGTGCCGTTCACTTCGACGGAACTGGCGGTGCCGGCGGCGGCGGCGAGGTTCAGCACGCCCGCGAAGGTATGCGCTCCGCTCAGGAGCAGCCGGGCCGTGCCCGACTTGTTGATCACGCCGGAGCCGTGGATCGCCCCGCTGAGGCGGACATCGGAGTTTGCGATGAGGTTCCAGGTGGTCTCCGCGTTGGTCAGATGGCCATTCAAGGAAAGGGTGCCGGCCGAGGATTGCCAGGTTTGCGCGCCAGCCAGGGTGGTGTCCAAGGCCCAGGTGTTGAGTCCGATGTTGGTGAACCCATTCAGGATCGAGATGGAATTCCCGCTGATGCTGAACCCGGAGGTGCTGAGACGCACGGAGGAGGCCCAGGAAATCGAGTCGTTGGTATTGGTCTGCCGGGCGGCGGTGGCAAACAGCAGGGTTTGCCCGTCGAGCGCCTCGGAGGCTCCCCAATTGGCCGCCTCCGACCATGTGCCGGTCGTGCCGGCGCCGGTCCACACGGCGATCCCGGCAGGGTCCAGCACGTTGACCGTAACGGTCGCGAGCGCCTGTCTGAGCGGGTAAAGACCCGCATAGCCGGAATCCTGAACCGCGACTTGCAGAAGAACCGAAAAAACACCCGGCTGCGCCAGCGGCGCGCCATCGCGCACGAGCAATCTTCCGGTGGCAGGTTCGATGCTGAAGGCGTTGCCCAGGTTGCCGCTGATGATTTTGAAAGTCAGCGGGTCCGCGGCACCCGGTTGCGCGGCCACGGTCCCGATGAGGGTGCCGATCGGGGCATCGCGCTGGACGTTGAAGGTTTGGTTGCTGAGCGTGGGAGGATAGTTGAGGTCAACGGCGGCCAGGGCGGACGCCGGTATGACGTTCGTGACCGCCGCGCCGGGGGTGAGCCAGCCAACCTGGACGTGATCATCACCGCCACCCTCTTTGTGCAAGGCCTCAAGATAGTAGCGTCGGCCAGCCACGAGCGACAAGGGCGGCGAGGTTTGGGTGGCGTTCGACGTCCAATTCGTGGGGGTGGTGTGCCCCTCCAGATAGGCGGCGCGCACGCTGTTCTCAGGGTGGTCATCACTGGCCAAATAGAGCGCTGAGGCATCATCCGAGGCGACGAAGAAACGGTAATCACCGGTGGCGGGGGCGACCAGCAGCGCGCGAATGCGTGAACCGTAGTTGTCCCCGGTATTCACTGGGGAGGCCAGGGCGGTGAGAGTCTCAAACCTGGTGGGATGATCCGGGAATGAAGGGTGGTTGAGCAAGTCGGCGACACTTCCGCCACTGCCGATATCGCTGAAGATTTCGCGCCGGATGGCGGAGTTCACCTGGGTGGCGGAAGCGACGTTGATGGTCACCGTGGCGGTGCCGGAGAGCCGGGGTGAACCCGAATCAAACGCGGCGACCTGCAGGCTCAGGGAGCCCGAGGCAATTGACTGGAGCAGCGCTTCGTCGGTCAGCAAGATGTCCCCCGTGTTGGGGTCCACATTGAACAGGGCCGGGCTGCCGCTGGTAACCGTGAACGTGTGAGTATCGTCTGGATTGACATCCGTGACCGCCACCCGTCCCAGTATGCAGCCGGCGAAAGCGTCTTTGCGGAGCGTGGTGGTGAAGCCGGTGGCGTGCGGGAGGTAATTCATGGGGAAGGGTGCCAGGTACAGGCCTGGAATGATGTTCGTCTGGCCAGCGGTGGCGGGGCCGCTCCAGGCCACCTGCAAATGGTCGGAACCACTGCCCTCTTTATGCCGGGCCTCCAGGTAGTAGGCCTGACCGGCTGACAAATTAATCGGCGCCGACTGCTGGCTGGCAAACTTTGTCCACTGCAGGTAGCTGGAGGAGCCGCCGCTGATGTAGGCTATGCGGGGGAGGGGGGTCGAGTTGGTGGTGGCGCTGAGGAAGAGGTCGCTGCTGTCATCGCTCGAAATCCAGAAGCGGTAGCTCCCGCTTTGAGGCGGAATAAGGAAACCCCGGATGGCGGAACCATAGTTGTCCTTCCGATTACGCGGTGAATCGAAGTTGGCCAGCGGTTGTTCCGAGGAAGGGTCGCGAGGCCAGCGCGTGTTGCCGGTAAGGTTGGCCACCGTGGTGCCTGAGCCCAGGTCGTCATACGCGGTGTAATTGATGATGCCGGGGCTAAACGGCGTGCCATTGCTGATCACAATGATGGAAACGTAGCCCGTTGAAGTGAGTGGATTGGATGGGTGACTGTCGCGGACCGCGACCGCCAATTGGATATCGGCGGGTGTCAGGGCTCCCTGGACCTTTATAAAGCCGGATTGGTCAATGGCGAACCAACCGTTCGGGTTGCCGCCCACGAGGCTGAAACTGAGCGATTGCCAGGCATCCACATCCACGGCTTTGACCTGGCCCAGCACCGTGCCGGCGCGGGTGCCCTCCAGCATGACCACGTTGAAGCCGGGCACCACCGGAGCTTCATTGATATCCTGAACCGCGATGACCACCCGGCGGTTCGACTCCGACAGGGCGGTGTCGATCAGGTTGGTGAGATTCACAAATAACTCAAACTGAACTGCCAGCATGGTATTGGTGGCCAGGCGGTTGTAATCAAGCCAGGCGTTGTTGGCCACCGTGATCGTGCCGTTGGTATCAATGGCGAAGGTGCCGCCGGTGTTGCCGGAGACGATGAGATAGGCGGTCGGGTCGGTATTGGTGCGCGGAGCGATGGTTCCGATCACCGTGCCGACCGGCGCGTGTTCTGGAACCGAAAACCGGTCTGGCAAGCGCGCCTGGTCAACCCGACCGCTGACGGAATAATACCCGAGACTCCCGTAATTGCTGAACCCATTGGTCAACGCGCCATTCCTGCCTGCACCAGCCACCCGGAACGTGTAGGTGCCTGCCGTCAGGTTGGCGCTGATGCTTGCGGATAATGAAGTCTGCGGATTGTTGCTCGCAATGACACTTTGAGCGGCATCCGCCAGGGTGGCGGAGAGGGCCAGATTCGCCCAGGTGCCGACGGGGTTGGCGGTCAGGGTGACCAGGCCGCCCGCAGTGGTGAACTGGAAGGCATCCATATCGCCAGTACGCTCGATCACGCCTTCCGCCGACGCGGTGAAATCAGGGAACAACTCCAGATAACGGGAGTTTGAAAGCAGATTGCCGGTGTCATCCGTGCGGTAGGTTACGCCGCTGTTTTGGGTGACGATGACATTCAACTCATCCTGAGTGTTATTGGCATCCTGATACTCGCCTTTAGCCCACGAGGTCACGTTCTGGTAATAGCCCGCTCCCATGACAGGCGCCCAGCCGGTGGCGCCGCTGCCATGACCACCGAAGTAGCCTGAGGTGCTGGTGCCCATGTGCCCGAGGTTCAACGTGTGCCCGGCTTCATGAGCGCCGACCTCCGCCCCGCTCTTGCCGCTCACGTAAAGCGACCAGCAAACCGTGTCACTGCCCCAATCCCATGAACCGATGTAGGCCACCCCGGCGGCCCCCGCCGGCATGGCCGGGGTGGAAGGAGTGAAAACACATTTCTGCCGGCTCGTCGCGGGGGCCTGCTGGTAAATCCGGAGGTCGGTCGTTACGTTGATGTTGAACGGCATGTAATCCTCCGCCACACGTTTCCACAAATCCTTGATTTGCGCGTTGCTGACGCTGGGCTTGGGATAGCTTGCGCCGCCCCAGGTGGGCGTATAGCCGCCGAAGAAATCCAGCAGCAGCACCGCTTTGGAACCGGGATAACTCTGCAAGGACACCACGTTGCTATTGTAGCCGGGAACGAAATCCGTCACGGCATCCGGTCGTAAAGGCGGCATGTCGGCCGTTTCATCCGCGCTGGCGGTGTCGGGATCTTCTGCCAGGGGCAGGGTAAGACAGAGCACCTCATCCAATCTGCGCTGCCACATTTCGGGTGTGCCACCGGGTCCCGTAGGTTCCACGCGGTAGGCTTTCTTACTGCCCCAGAACTCGACCACCCCGGCGAGGAGCCCGGCTTTGCTGCCCGCCGGGGGCACCAGGAAGAAGAACTTGCCGGTTTCGGGCTGGGCAAGGTCGCCGGAGATGTAACTTAGCTGGTCATCACGATGTTGAATGATGCGGATAGTCCCCTGAGCCTGGAGTCCTCCAGGCAGAGCGAAAGCCACCGGCGCACCCGGCGCGGCGTTGGTCTGATGGCGGAGGAACTCCGCGTCCCAAGCGAGGCTGGCCTTCCCTGCTTCTTTCAGCGCGGGAGCGTATGGGTTGATGCGGGGGTCCAGTTCGCGGGCCAGTCCGGGAGACACCCCCGGCTTATTGCTCGCACCCACCGGTTGTTCCGCAGCTTGCCGACCCGGGCTGATGGCAGTTTCGTGGGTCGCAACGGATGATTTGGCGGGGTCGGAAGTTCGATGCCAGACAAACGCCAGTATCAGCAGGACGACCAAGAGCAGGGCGGCGGCAAATTTCATTATGTTTCGAGGTTAAAATATAATTCCCCCCTCAAATGGCGAGGAAAAAGGGGATGAGACCCGGCTCCATCGAGCCCGTATCTCGAGTGA
>JBBQYD010000279.1:0-7148 GCA_038209025.1 Verrucomicrobiota bacterium
CATGCCCTGCAGGATCGCGGCCATAAAGTCCAGGTGCAGAAATCCTTTTCCACGTCCCAGATCATTGGCCGCACCCCGGACCGAAAGGCCTTTGCGGGAGGCGCCGACCCGCGGGTGGACGGCAGCGCCCTGGGTTGGTAGCTCCGCTTTTCCATTTCCATTTTGCCCGCCGCATGGTAATCAGCGGGGCATGCGAAAACGGCTTTTTCTTGCAACGGCGGCAATTCTGGCGGTTCTTGGGTTGGTTTCCGGGTCTGCAGAGGTCCGGTTGCCCAAGGTCTTCGGGAGCCACATGGTCCTGCAACAGGACAAACCGCTGATCTTCTGGGGGTGGGCGGAACCGGGGGAGACGGTCAAAGTGCAGTTGGGGGAATCCTCCGGCCAGGGCCAGGCCAATGATAAAGGCGAATGGAAAGTAACCCTGCCCCCTCTGAAAGCCGGAGGGCCGTTCAAAGTCATCATCTCCGGTTCCAGCCAAGTGGAGTTTGAAGACGTCCTGATGGGTGAGGTGTGGCTCTGCTCCGGCCAAAGCAATATGGAGATGGGCGTGAATGTTTCTCAGGACGCCCAAAACGAGGTCGCCGCCGCTGACTTCCCGAAGATCCGGCTCTTGATGGTGCAAAACCGGTGGACCCCGCAACCGCAGAAGGATTTTGAGGGCGAATGGAAACTGTGCAGCCCCAAAACCATCGCGGAGGGCGGCTGGGGTGGCTTTTCAGCAGCTGGTTACTATTTCGGACGCGAATTGCACCGCACACTCAACGTGCCGGTGGGGCTGATCGATGCTACCTGGGGCGGAACGCGGATCGAATCGTGGACTCCCCCGGAAGGTTTTGCTGAAGTGCCTGCGCTCAAGAACGATTATGAGCGCGTGCAACTTGGCGATCCGCGCACCCCATCCCACCAGGAAAAGCTGAATCAATTCCTCGCCGAGGCGGACCATTGGCTCGCCGCCGCGCGCGCCGCTGCCCAGCGCCATGAGATCGTGCCCGCTATGCCATCGTATCCAGCCGAACTGCTGCCGCCCAAAGAACTTCAAAACGCCACGGCGTTGTATAACGGCATGATCCATCCCTTGTCCCCCTTCCCGTTGCGCGGGGCTATTTGGTACCAGGGCGAGAGCAACGCGAGCGAAGGACGACTTTACACCGAACGCATGAAAGCTCTCGTCCAGGGCTGGCGCAAAGTATGGAACGAGGGCGAGTTCCCCTTCTACTATGTCCAAATCGCGCCCTATACTTACGGCGGCATGATGCCCCACGTCATTGGCGAGTTTTGGGAAGCTCAGGCTGCCGCCCTGGAAATCCCCAACACTGGCATGGCGGTGATCAACGACATTGGCGATCTGAAAGACATTCACCCGAAGAACAAACAGGAGGTGGGCCGTCGTCTTGCGCTCTGGGCTCTGGCAAAAACCTACCAACAACCGGGGGTTCTTTGCTCCGGACCGGTGTTCAAGTCCATGCTCGTCGAAGGTGACCGGCTGCGTGTCCAATTCAGCGAGACCGGCACGGGCGTCGCCAGCAAGGATGCCAAACCTCTGACATGGTTCGAGATCATCGATGCCGACACCGGTGGTTTCGTGGAAGCCCAGGCCCAGATCGATGGCTCATCCGTCGTTTTGTCCTCCCCGTCAGTAAAGCGTCCGGTGGCGGTCCGGTTTGCCTGGAGCATGATTGCGGAACCCAACCTGGTCAATTCCGCCGGTCTGCCCGCCACCGCCTTCCGCGCGGGCGACGTCCCCAAGCGTGACGCGCTAATCATGAACGTTCCGGAAGCCCCCCAATACGAACTTGTGTATGATCTGGACCTCGCGAAACTTGGCCCCGAGTTTTCCTACGATATCGATAAACATGGCGCCATCAAAAAACCGTTCGATCGCGTCGCTTATTTCCTGGAGTTGCAGGGCAACGATGGCAACACCCAGTTCATTTACGTCTCCATGGACGCGTTCACGACTGACCTCGCAAAGACCGGGATCCCTACCGCGAAATCGGGCATTCTCTGGCGTCAGGATGTGAAGAACCTGAACGTTGTCACGAATGTGAAGGGTGTCACCACTGGAACCAATCTGGCAGGTGGGAATATCGAATTCTGGCCCCACAACTACGGTCCAGCCAACGGCGCGAACGTGCCGAACGCTTCCGCGCAGACTTACGATTTCGGCGATGACCCGGGCCCCCCGTTGGATGGCCACGGCTGCATGCAGGTGCATAACCATGATGCGAAGCAAACGCTCTTCGCGATCAACAATTGGAAGGCCCGCGCCGACGGCGATTTGGGCATCGGCAATCAGCCAAAAGGCAACCCCGATTGGACATTCGCAGCCAACGCGGGTTCCTACCAGGCCAAGCGCCTCCGGATTTTGGTCCGGACCAAGTAATTTGCCTGAGCGGCAGCGCACGCACGCGCGGAAGGCAGCGACCGTTGAGGGGTTGCTTTCTCCGCGTTGCGTTTAGGTTTTGACGACCGATCAAATCACCCGGGCGATTCCCTTGCCTTGGACCACCTCGCCGATGATCCATGCGCCCATGCCCGTCCGTCGGATGAACCGCAACATCGCGTCGGCCTGCTCCGCCTTGACAGTCAGGGTCATGCCGATGCCCATGTTGAACACTTGGTATAATTCGTCTTCGGGCACTCCGCCCTGCTCCAGGATCAGTCGGAATATCGGCAGCATATCCCACGAATCCTTGCGAATCCGCACCTCGCAGTTCTTCGGCAGCACGCGCGGAATATTATCCACAAAACCGCCCCCGGTGATGTGCGCCAGCCCCTTCAAATTCCATTGAGCTCGGGCGCCGCAGTTAAATCTCTTTATCAGCTTTTGCACCAAAGGACCGTAGCTGACATGCACCTTTAGCATCTCCGCGCCCACCGTGTTTCCCAGCTCCGGCACGAGGGTCGAGGTCTTGAACTTGAGTTGTTCGAAGAGAATCTTCCGCGCCAGCGAATATCCGTTGGTGTGCAATCCGCTGGACGCCAGCCCGATTACCGCATCTCCAGGGCGGATGGTCTTCCCATCAAGCATCCGGCTCCGCTCCACCACCCCCACAATCGTACCGCTCACGTCGTATTCGCCAGCCCGGTAGAACCCGGGCATCTGGGCAGTCTCCCCGCCGATTAACGCGCAGCGGTTTTGGGCACAGGCCAGAGCAAATCCGCGAATAATTTCAGTAAAGACCCGGGGCTCCAGCTTGCCGGTGCCCAGGTAATCCAGGAAAAACAACGGCTCCGCCCCCAGCACCGCTATGTCATTCACGCAATGGTTCACCAGGTCCGCACCGATAGTGTCATGGCAGTCCATCGCAAAGGCGATCTTGAGCTTGGTCCCCACGCCATCCACGCTGGACACCAGCACCGGTTGGCGATATTTCCGAACGTCCAGGGCAAACAGCCCTCCAAATCCTCCCACCTTCCCCATCACCTCGGGACGGTGTGTGGCGGCCAGCAAGGCTGGCAGTGTGGATTTCACTTTGTTCCCCAGATCGATATCAACCCCCGCGCGGGCGTAAGCTTTGGTTTTCATTGCCGGGCGCCATTTATGGGTAAGAATTGCGTAACGCCAAGCAGAAAAACACTAGATGACCCCGCAATTCTTGTTCCCGCAGGGTGTTTTTGCCGCCGAAACTTTCTTTCAGGACCGGTTTTAGATTTGCTGTGGACCCAGTTTCGAGATAAATAGCATTATGCGCTGGCGTGTCATTGCCCTGGTTTCAGTCGGCGTCAATGTTTTATTGGCGGCCTGGGTTAGCTTTGCCCATCGACAGGGCCTGCAGATCGCCCAGCCTGATGCGCAGGGGCAAGCCGTCTTCTCGAGCGCAACCCGGACGAATGTGGTGCTTCGCCGCCAGCTCTTCTCTTGGCACGAATTGGAATCCACTGATTACCCCACCTTCATCGCGAACCTGCGCGATGTCGCCTGCCCGGAGCAGACGATTCGCGACATCATCATCGCGGACGTCAACACGCTCTATGCTAAACGGCGCGCCAACGAGGTCGTTTCTCCAGATCAACAGTGGTGGCGTACCGAGCCTGACAGCAACGTCGTTCAACTGGCGATGGCCAAAATTGGCGAACTGGAAGCGGAGCGGCGGACCCTGCTGACCAGTCTATTGGGATCCAGTTGGGAATCCGGCGACCTGGTAAACCTGCCCCGGCCTTCGCGCCCCGGCCTCACCCTGGACGGCCCGTTGCTGGGCACGCTTTCCACCGAAACCAAGCAGGCCATCCAGATCCTTAATGCGCAATCCGAGGAGCGGGTGCAGGCATACATCAATGACCGGCGCAGCCAGGGCAAAGAACCGGACCCCACCGAACTGTCCCGGCTTCGTCAGCAAACCAGGGATGAAGTGGCCAAACTGCTGTCCCCGCCCCAACTTGAGGAGTTCCTGCTCCGTTACTCCCAACAGGCTTCCCAGATCCGCAGCCAGCTCGCCGCGATGAAGTATTTCAATGCCACCCCTGAGGAGTTTCGCGCCTTGTTCCGCGCGACGGATACGATCGACCAGCGGATTGCCGCCATCTCGGGCAATGATCCGAGCTCCGTTCAGGCCCGTAATGCCCTGCTCGCTCAACGGGAAAACGCCATCCGAATCTCGCTCGGTGTCCAACGCTACCAACAGTATCGCCAGCTCCAGGACCCGGTGTACCGGGATTCCTACGCCTCCGCCCTGGAAGCCGGCACGCCGGAAACTGTCCAAACCATTTACGAACTGAACCTCGAAACCTTGCAGGAACAGGCGCGCATTCGGGCGAGCACCAATCTCACCGCGAGCCAGAAAGAGATTGAGCTGAAGGCCATTGAGTTGGCCCAACTCCGGGCTAACGCCCAAGCGACCGGCCAGGAACTGCCTCCCGAACCGCCCGCCACTCCGCAAACCCCGCCCCGGCGCACTTATGTCATCCGCCCGGGCGACAGCGCCGCCGTCGTCTCAATGATCTATGGCGTACCAGTCAACGCCCTGCGCGCCGCCAACCCGAACCTCGACCTGAGCCGGTTGAGGCCCGGCACCCAGTTGGTGATTCCGCGCACCTCACTGCCCCCGCTGCCTTACGAAACACCGGAACGGCGGGAGTAGGACAGGACACATTCCAGCCCGGGACGGCCGCTTCCGGTGGCCTTGCTGAAGACTTGCCCGCCATGGCTGCCGTAATCGTCTCAAAAGGTTTTTTTCGACAAACCGTATCCGCACATTACACTTTCTGGGAATGTCGTTGAACAACAAACCATTAACCATTGCCAACCGGACCTTCCAGTCGCGGCTGATACTGGGCACCGGGAAATTCTCGTCGCCGGAAGCCATGCGAGCTGCCTTGGCCGCCAGCGGGACGGAAATGGTGACGGTGGCCCTGCGGCGAGCCGATTTAACGGGCAAAGACCCGTTTGCGAACATCCTGGATTTTATTGATGCGGGACGTTACCTGCTGTTACCAAACACGAGCGGAGCAATGAACGCGGAAGAGGCTGTGAGGCTTGCCCGCTTGGCCGCCGCCGCCGGTCTGCCCAAATGGGTGAAACTGGAAATCCATCCAGATCCCCGCTACCTTTTGCCCGACCCCATCGAGACTTTCAAAGCCGCCGAAATCCTGGTTAACGAGGGGTTTATTGTTTTGCCCTACATCAACGCCGACCCCGTCCTGGCCAGGCGTCTGCAGGATGTGGGCGTTGCCACTGTGATGCCACTGGCTTCCCCCATTGGCTCCAATTACGGTCTCCAGACTCGCCACCAAATCAGCATCATCATTGAACAGGCGACTGTGCCTGTCGTGGTGGATGCCGGTTTGGGCGCACCGAGCCATGCCGCTGAAGCCATGGAGATGGGCGCGGACGCCGTGCTGGTAAACACGGCGATTGCCGTCACCCCGGACCCCAACCGCATGGCCCTGGCTTTCCGCCTGGCGGTGGAAGCCGGCCGGGCCGCTTACGAGGCCGGTCTCGCGCCCCGGCTCGAAACCGCCAGCGCCACCAGCCCGCTCACCGCTTTTCTCGATTAATTCAGTCCCTATAATACTATGAATTCCGTTCAAATATCCGCGGCCCGTATTCAGCAAATCCTGCACGGCCCCGCCCAGCCCATCCTGGTGATCGGAGATGTCATGTTGGACAGCTTCGTCTGGGGAAGCGTCGGGCGGATTTCCCCCGAGGCGCCGGTCCCCGTAGTTGAGTTCGAACGAGAGAGTTGCATGCCTGGCGGAGCGGCCAATGTGGCGCGCAATCTTACCACCCTTAACGTGCCGGCCGAGATTTTCGGCGTGGCTGGCATGGATGTGGCCGGGAGCCAACTCCTGGCCCTGCTGAAGGAGCATCACATCGGCTGCGCCGGGATCGTGAGAAGCAAAGGGCGATGCACCAGCCTCAAAACCCGGATTGTCGCTCACAAGCAGCAGGTGGTGCGCATCGATCGCGAGACGCGGGAGCCGTTGGACAACCGCCTGACTCAGCAACTGCTCAAAACGATCACCGCCGCCATTCCCCGCTCCGCGGCAGTCATCGTGGGTGACTACGGCAAAGGGGTTGTAACTCAAACACTGCTGAATGAACTGCGGGCGTTGTGCCGCCACCACGGAACCTGGCTGAGCGTGGACCCCAAACCCGTCCACCAGTTGAATTTGGCCGGGCTCTCCCTGATCACCCCCAACCGGAAGGAAGCGTTCGAACTGGCGCGTATCCCCGATGACACGCGCAACCCTGACCCGCTGACCGACACCAACCTCATGCTGGTCGCGGATCGTCTTCTCAACGAACTCTCCCCCGCCCTCCTCCTGATCACCCTGGGCGAATTCGGCATGCTGTTGTGTCAACGCGGCAAAAAGCCCTTCCATATCCCGACCCTGGCCCAGGAAGTTTTCGATGTTTCCGGGGCCGGCGACACCGTCATTGCCACCTTTACCATGGCGATTGCTGCTGGAGCCTCCCCCGTTGAGGCGGCCCTGATTTCCAACCACGCCGCCGGCATCGTTGTCGGCAAAGTGGGTACGGCCACCATCACTCCGGAAGAACTCCTCGCCAGTTTTAGGACTCGTCAGGGCTGAAAGCGCGTAATACCACCGCCGGGGTCGCACCGTCCTCTACCCTGCCCTGCCCCGGGTTGCTGTAACGCTCCGGGTTCGTCCCTTTACGCGTTGGTTGCGGATGAGTCTCAAGG
>JBBQYD010000280.1:0-7129 GCA_038209025.1 Verrucomicrobiota bacterium
GGGGATTGGGGCGATTGATTTTGCGTATCGGGGTCACCAGGCAGCGGTGCTGCCGGCGTTTGGCCGGGGGATCGGGGAGGGGGAATGCGTGAATTGCGGCCAGTGTTTGGCGGTGTGCCCGACGGGGAAGGGGCCAACTCCGAGGAAACCTGGACGGTCGCGAACATGCCCGGTTTCAGGAAAAAACCCGGGTTGTGGACCTCCATTCGCACCCGTGCGGTCCGGGTCTTCTCGTCCACGTTGGGATAGATGTAAGTCACTCGCCCGCGGAATTCACGGTCGGGGAGGTACGACAGGGTGACGGTGGCCTCCTGGCCCAACTTCAAGAAACCCAGATCCTGTTCGTATATCTGGGCTTGCACCCAGACCAAGCCTAAATCCGCCAACCGGTACATCTTCATGCCGGGGTCAACCATTTGTCCTTGGACAACCATTTTTTCAACCACAAAGCCGTCCATGGGGGCGAGGATGCGCAGGGTTTTAGTGGGTTGCCCCGTGCGGTCCAATTCAGCGATTTGCCCGGCGGAGATGTCGAAGAACTTCAGCTTAGTGAGCGCGCTGCCTTTGAGCGAAGCGCCGTCAGGCGCATTCGTGCCCTCTTCGAGTGTGAGCAGGTATTCCCTTTGGGCACTGTAAAGCTCTGGTGAATAGATTTCAAACAACGGATCGCCACGATGCACCTGCTGGCCGGTAGCATCCACGTAGAGCTTCTCTATCCAGCCCTTGATCTTGGTGGTCACCTCCTGGAGCGCTGTTTCGTTGTAATCTATGGTGCCGACCGTACGAATCGTCCGGCGGAGCGGTCCGCGCGTAATTACCGCGGTGCGGATGCCCATGTTCTGGGTCGTCACCGGGTCAATTGCGATGGTCTGCGACTCGGCGGCAGCAGGCTCATCCTCATAGACCGCGACCATCTCCATACCCATCGAATCTTTCCCCGGGGTTTGCCGTGTCTCGCCCGGCGCCATGGTGGACTTGTAATACTTGATCCTTCGTTCGCCGGATGGGGTGGTTGAGCCGCTGCTGGCGGTCCCGGTTTGCTTGCGGATGGGGGTAAGCTTCATGCCGCAGATGGGGCAGTTGCCGGGCTTATCCTGAACGACCTGCGGGTGCATCCCACAGGTGTAAAGGGTCTTGCTTGCGCTTGCGTCCGCGCCGGGGCGTTGCGATTGCCCACACCCGGTAAGCAGCCAACCGGTGCAAGCCGCGATCAAGAGCGCAAGAGAGAACAGAAGAAATAGTTTCAAACGCGGAACTTTGGATTTCATAAAAAGTGATGATTTTTCCCGAGTTTACATGCCGCCGCCGGTCTTTTTTGGCCCAGAGGCCTTGCCGCCAGGCTGGCCAGAAGCCTTGGGACTCATGGAGGCATTGTTCGGGGGCATGCCTTGAATGATCAAAGACAGCTCTGCCAGGACCACTTCGCGTTGTGCAGTAGCTTCCACCTTGTCCAATTTGAATCCCAGCAGGGTCCGTTGTGCATCCGTCAGATTAAAGAAATCAATCTGGCCGCCCAGGTAACCGGATCGGGCCACCTCCAGGGATTGGCGAGCCTTGGGCAAGAGCCTTTCATTCAGGAGTGCCAGATTGCGGGTTGCCTCGCGGTAGAGGAACGACCTCCCGGCAAAGTCCACCGCCAGCGCGATCTGTTCGTTCGACAACTGTGCCTGGACCGAGGTCTTCCTGGCCTGGGCCTCGGCAATTTGCGCCGCGATTTTGTCGCGCCAAATGGGGAGCGACACAGTTCCTAGCGGGCGAAAAAGGGTAGGGTCCATTTTTGCATCGGCCATCAGCCCCAGGCTGAAATCAGGCAAGCGGCCCTTTCTGGCCAGGATGATACTGGCTTCCGCTGCGCGGACATCGGCTTCCATGGCTCTAAGGCGAGTATTTTGTGCTAGGGCCGTTTCGAACAGTTTATCCGCGGTCAGGTCCAGCGGGGTGGATTCGAACCGGTCCGGGATGGGTGGCGCCGCGGCGTCGGCCCCCAAGCCCAGCGCAGCCTTGAACTGGGCCACGAGGGATGTGCGCGAGTCCTCCAGATTCGCGACCTCCGTTTTGAGGCGGTCCTGTTCGATTTGTGCGCGCAGCACATCCTGCAGGGTGACTTTGCCCACTTCATTTTGTGACCGTGCGAGCTTTTCCAGGTCAGCCAGCAACCTGAGGGTGTCCCGATTGACGCGGATTTTCTCCTCCAGAAAGTAAAGCTGGTAATACGTGCGCTTCACTTCGAAAGCACTCTCCAGAACCGCGGATTGGAAGGCAAAGTATTTGGACTGGCTCTCGGCTGAGGCGGCATGCGCCCCAGCCCGGAGTTTTTCCGGCCACGGGATGGCCCCCATGAGCCCGGGCATGATGGAGGTGACGATGTTCTGAATGTCCAACTGGAAAGTGAACTGGGGATCGGCGAACGACCGTGCCTGCGTGATCCGCTCGATGGAAGCGATCCAGTCGTAGTAAGCGGCCTCGACCTGCGGTTCGTTGAGCAGGGCGTAGGTGAGGTAATTGCTGAGACTGGAAGTGGCTGTCAATTCCGGCAATACGGGTTTTCGTCCCTGCGGCCGGTAAGATGTGCCGACCTTTTGAGCCAGGCCTCGAGCCTCCTTTTCTCCCTTCGTTGGGACGCCCTTGCAGCCGGTCAGGAGCAGTGCCAGAAATAAAACACCCGACACGGCGGAGGCGCGCGCCAGTTTGAAACTAATCATAAGGTTTGTATGAGGCGGTTTGCATCACCCCCTACTAATACGCCAGAAAATAATTCTTCCCTCTGATTTTTTCAAAAGATCCGGCAAGCGGCGAAATAGTTGCTGCTTGACATCCCGGCCACCGCGTGGCAGACCCGGACCATGATGAATAAGAAACCGAGCCAATTCATGCTGGCGCGTTCTGTGCCCGGTTTGCACTGGCAAGCCGAACAATCACTAATTCTAAATTAGCGTAATGATTATGCGTTTATTGTGTCTGGGTGTCGCTGCTTCCCTGTATAGCATTTCAACCATCTGCCAGGCCATCGAGGCGAAAGATTTTGACAACTATTTCAGATTGTTGCCAAAACCCCAGAAGATAGAATTTCGTTCCGGGAAACCTTTCTCCTCTGAGACTTTGAGGTTTTTGCATCTGAAGGGGAATGTGCCAAGACCTGTGCTGGATCGGCCATTAGGCGCGCTTCCCCTGGCTGAGCATCCGGGAAAAGGGGTGTTGACGCTGGGGATATCTCAAAGTGAGGACCTTCCAAAATCACCTGAAGGTTACCTGCTGGAGATCAGGGACGAACAAATCACCATCACTTCCAGGGGGGAAGCGGGGCTGTTTTACGGCTGCCAGACACTCCTCCAACTGCTTGAAGATGCGGCTGATCAGCGGATCGATCTCCCGCCTTGCCGGGTCACTGATTACCCGGATGTTCCCTACCGGGCTGTGCATCTGGATATTAAATATCATCTGGATGCAGGCCACTACTACTATGAGATGATGGACCGGCTTGCGAAGATAAAGGTCAATGCGGTAATCGTCGAGTTTGAAGATAAACTTAAATACAGGAAAGCTGCAAAAGTCGGGGCCGGCAATGCGATATCCGTGGAAGAGTTTGCGGCCATCAGCCGCTACGCGATGGCTCGCCATATTGAAATCAGCCCGCTGGTGCAGGGGTTGGGACACGTCTCGTTCATCCTTAAACATGACGAGTATAAACACCTGAGAGACAACCCCGCCGTTGACTGGGTGTTCGATCCTCTCAACCCGGAGACTTACAAGCTTCAGTTCTCCCTTTATGATGATGCCATCGCCGCTACGCCCTATGGAAAGTACCTTCATGTTGGCGGCGACGAGGTCCGTGATTTCGGGAACCATGCCCTGGGAGAAAAATCAGGCAAGAGTCCATTTGAGGTGCAGATGTTGTGGCTGAATAAAGTATGCGATTATGCCCGTGAACATAAGCGCATTCCCATTTTTTGGGACGATATGCTCTTAAAGTTTGCGGGGCTGATTGGCACCACTGAGAATCTCTCCCTGTCAAAGGAAGAGATTGAGAAAACATGGAAGAGCAATCAGCCGCGGCTCGATCAGTATATCGACCTCTTTCCGAAGGATTGTGTTTATATGAGATGGGCTTACTACAACCCCCAGGTGTTGGGGAACGTCAAGGCAATGGAATGGTATAAGGCACATAACCTGAAAGTCATGGGAGCCCCTGCGGCACAGAACATGGCGTCCATGCTCCCCCGCGATAACTCAATATTTCAACCAATCAAGAATTTTTGCGGAGTTGCCGCTCGTATAGGGCTCGATGGATTGCTTTGCACTCTCTGGGATGACTCTTCTCCTCATTTCGAGACGTTTTGGAGAGGCCTCCATTACTATGCTGGATTAAGCTGGCATTATGGAGATATTGAGCCGGCCGATGCTCAAATGATATTCCGTCACAGGTTTTATTCGCCAGAACTGAGCGATCCGCAGTTTGAATTTCAGGATATGCTTGAGCAGGCTCTCAACTTTTGGGATGTGGCGCTTCTTAATAAAGGCGGAAGAAGTCATTACCTCATGAATGTGGAATTCATTTCGCTCCCCCAAAAGGGCAAGCCTGGCGAATGGTCTGAAAAATACCAGCAGAAGCTCGCGAGGGCTAAAACCGAGGTCGTCCGGCACGCCGCCATCAATGAAAAGCTGGGCAAGGCGCGCAAACTCTCAAGAAGGAACTTCTATTCACTGGCGCTGATGGACAGGATGAATGACCTGCAGATATACCCCTCGCGCCTCTTGCTGCTTCTAGAGAAATGCGATAAGGCACTTTCGGAAGCTGAAGCAGGAACGGCAAAGAAGGAACTGCTCGAACACGTTAACAGCTTCGCAGAGATCAGAAAGGCCTACGAGGATGTTTTTTCGGAAGCCAGGTTTTTGAATAATCCCGAGGGGTATATTCTTGATCAGAACCTGGACTTCATGCTGGCAAACGGAACAAACAACAGCGACTGGATGCACGTTTACGAATTGAAGCTGAATGACATGATCAGACGGTGGCTTGGGGGGCAATGAATTTCTGAGTCCGCCCATAGAAGCAGCAAACCGGGCATTAAGTGCGGGGAGATGAGACAGATCAGATGGTGGGGGAAACCCGTGGGCATTCCTGCCAACGGCACGTTTGATTGGGAAAAATGGCTGACAACCAGATGGATTCGCTGTAAATTCGAGCAATGGCAGGGCAGAAACGTCTTTGCGGGGGCCGCGCAAATCGCGCTGCGGCCTTTACGTTGATTGAGTTGCTGGTGGTAATTGCCATAATCGCGATCCTGGCGGCGATGTTGTTGCCGGCCCTGAGCAAGGCCAAGGCCAAGGCACTGGGCATCAAATGCGCCTCCAACATGAAGAACTGGTCGTATGCGCTGGTGATGTACACCGGCGAGAACAGTGAGACACTTCCTTTCATGGCGGAGTCCATTGGCAACCAACCCGACGGCACCCGCTACCCGTTTGTTTTTGACCTGCTCGCGCCGTACGTCGCGAAGAATACCGGGGGCAATTACAGTCAATCGTCCGTGTACAACTGGGAGGCCCGCAAATGTCCCGGCGGCAGTTACGGGCCAGAACCCTTTGGCAAGAATTCGGGCCCTGACAACTGGAATTGTTGGATCGGGGTCAACTATGGGGGTTTCCAACCTTCCCGGAAACTGGGTGGGATGTTTTACTATCGCATAACGACTTCTGGCTCGGTGAACCCTGCCTTGAAAGCCGCGCAAATCAAAAAGCCCGCGGATGCCCTGGCATTGATGGATACCCTTTGGTACTATGTTTATTCCCCGGCCGAGACAACCATGAAATTCAACGCCGATGCGGACAAGGATGCGATAAACGATACCATGGGACAGTACGCACCGTTTAGCCATGGCCGGCCCACCGTGCATAACAACGGTGCCAACGTGGCCTTGCTGGATGGCCACATCGAGCGCGTGGCCTTTCGGAAACTCTGGAACATCGACGCCGCCGGTGAGGTCACCCACTCCTTCTGGTGGCTCGAAGATTGAATCAGGATGGCCGGCGTTATTTCAGGCAAATCGGTGGGCGGCGCTCCCAGCGGGCGTTGGCGGGGTTGTGCGTGGCTACTCCTGGCGATCTTCCTCCTGCCCGCTGCCCGGGCAGAGATGTTTCGAGCCGCGACAGCCCAGGAAGCCGCCGCCGCCGTCCGTCGAGCCCAGGCAGGGGACGAAATCGTGCTCGGTGACGGCGAGTTTAAGAACCTCGAGTTGACGCTGTCGGGGAAAGGCAGCCATGGAAAACCGCTGCGGCTGCGGGTTCAGAATGAGGGCCAGGCGATTCTGACCGGTTCGCCTAAGCTGTCGATCACGGGCGCCTTCATTGAGTTACAGGGATTGGTTTTCCGCGACTGCGTGTTGGGGGCCGGCACCCGTGGTGCGGTGGTGTTTGATGGAAGC
Organism: Verrucomicrobiota bacterium; assembly: GCA_038209025.1. Lineage (GTDB taxonomy): Bacteria > Verrucomicrobiota > Verrucomicrobiia > Limisphaerales > UBA8199 > JBBQYD01. The sequence continues at coordinate 6,423 of JBBQYD010000280.1, forward strand.
GCCAACAGCCGGGTGTCCCATTGCCGGTTTGAGAATTCCAAACTGCCCCACGGAGTAGCGCTGGTTAGTTTCCGCAACGGTGCGCGCGACAACTTGCTCGACCATAATTGTTTCCTCAAGACCCAATATAAAGCGGTCATGGTTGTAGTTGACGACCGATCCCTGAAGACAAGCGCTCCGGTCAACAACCGGATTGAGCACAACCGCTTTGAGGATGTTCCGCGCTATGTTGCCAATGGCGCCGAGACGATTCAAATCGGGCAGCGCGCCAGCCCTCACAGCGGCTTGCGAACGGAGACGGTGGTCGCGGATAACGAGTTCATCCGCTGCAACGGAGAGGCCGAAATCATCAGCGTCAAGACTAGCGGCAACCTCATTCGCAGCAACTCATTCCGCGAATGCATGGGCGAAGTGGTCATGCGTCATGGCCACGACACCATCGTGAGGGGAAACCGTTTTGAGGGCGGGCTGGGTGGCATTCGGCTTTCGGGGCACGGTCATCTGGTTGCGGATAACTTCATCAGTGGGTGCCGCGGGACCGGCATCCGGCTCTATTATGGCACCCCCGACTTGACGCACCCGGCTTCCTACCTGCCCGTCTTTGACTGCGTCATCAGCAACAACACGATCAGGGGTTGCGGAAAAGCAGGCATCTTCGTTGGCGACAACAAAAATTCCCACCAGCAGGATCAGAAGTGGGGTGGGCC
>JBBQYD010000281.1:0-7089 GCA_038209025.1 Verrucomicrobiota bacterium
AGAATTGTTGCAGCAACGGCCTGAATTTGAAGTCGTGGTGCTTCCCAAGCGCCTGACCGAGGCCGAACTGCTGCCTTTGGTTAAAGACGTCGTGGCCATGCTGGTCCGATCCGAGACCAAGGTTACCTCCAGCGTCATCGCCGCTGCGCCGCTGCTCAAGGTAGTCGGCCGGGCCGGGGTAGGGGTGGACAACGTGGATGTGGAAGCCGCCACGCAGCACGGGGTGGTGGTGATGAACACCCCTGGCGGAAACACGCTGTCAACGGCGGAGTTGAGCTTTGCCATGCTCCTGAGCCTGGCGCGCAAGGTTCCGCAGGCCTACAGTTCCATGGCGGCGGGCAAGTGGGACCGAAAGCAATTCCAAGGCACCGAGCTGGCCGGCAAGACGCTGGGCGTTCTGGGAATGGGCCGCATCGGCAGCGAGGTGGCCAAACGCGCGCTGGCGTTCGGCATGCGGGTGCTGGCGTATGATCCTTTTTTGACTGAAGCCCGGGCACGGGGGCTGGGGGTGCAATTGACCAAGGAGCTGGATGACGTTTACCGCGACGCGGATTTCATCACCGTTCATATGCCGGTCACTGAACAGACCCGCGGCATGCTGAATGGCGCGGCCTTCGCGAAGATGAAACCCAAGGTTTGCATCGTGAACTGCGCTCGCGGGGAGATCATCGTTGAAGCGGATTTGCTGGCGGCCCTGGATTCAGGAAAAGTGGCGGCGGCGGCCCTGGATGTTTTCACGGTCGAGCCGCTGCCGGCTGACCACCCGTTCCGGCAGCACCCGCGCGTCACGTTGACGCCTCATCTGGGCGCCAGCACCCAGGAAGCGCAGGAGAAGTGCGGCATCGAAGTGGCCGAAGTCATCACCGGCTACCTGCTCACCGGCGAGGTGCGCAACGCGGTGAACCTGCCTTACCTGGACTCCAAGACTTACGAACAGATCAAGCCGTACCTCACCCTCGGTGAAAAACTGGGGCAATTGCTGGCGCAGGTGAGCCCGGCCAACGTGGACCGGCTCTATATCACCTATGGCGGCAAGGCGCAGGACCTGCAGAATATTGACCCGGTCACCCGCGCCGTGCTGTTGGGTTTTCTGTCCCGCTCGGCGGTCAAGGAACTCAACAACGTCAATGTGCGCAGCATCGCCGCCACCCTGGGGATCACGGTTGAAGAGAAACGGTCAAGCGAGCCGGTTACCTTCAATGAGTGGCTCCATGTGCAGGTGTTCCGGGGCGCTGAAAAAGTGACCTCAGCGGGCGGCACCTTCTTTGGTTCACCCGACAATCCGCGCATCGTGCGCGTGTTCAGCCGCCCGACGGAAATTGTGCCATCGGGGGTGGTGCTGCTGCTCCAGAATCGCGATCGTCCCGGGATTGTGGGGTATCTCGGCACGTTGATGAGCCGGCACAACGTAAACATTGCCAGCATGAGCTTGAGCCGCGATGCCCAGGGCGGCCAGGCTTTGACCGTTCTGAACCTGGACAGCGTGCCTCCGGTGGAGCTGTTGGATGAAATCCAACGCGATCCGGATATCAGCAATGTTCATGTGGTGAAACTCTGAATTGATAGTGAAATAAAAAACTATGTCATTAACGAAACTACAATGCTCAATTCCGCTGGTGGTTGCGGCGGCCATGGCGGCTCTCCCGCTCGTCGGGATCGCCCAAACCTCAACCAACGGAGAGGCTGCCAAGAAAGGCGCCGCCACCGAGCTGTTTCCCGATAAGGTGGTAGCCAAAGGCAAGGGCGTGGAAGTCAAACGCAGCCAGCTTGACGAGGCGCTGATCAGCATCAAGGCTTCCCAGGGACAGAACCTGCCTCCCGAGCAAATGAGCATGTTTGAGCAGCAGGTGCTCGACCAGCTTGTCACCCTGCAGCTTCTGCTCAGCAAAGCGACCGACGCCGATAAACAGGCCGGCAAGGAAATGGCTGACAAGCGCATGGTCAGCGTCAAGGAACGCGCCGGCACCGAAGAGAACCTCACCCGGCAGCTTAAGTCCGTGGGGCTGACGGTGGATCGACTCAAAGAGAAGCTGACCGAGGAAGCCACCGCGGAAGCCGTGCTCCAGCGCGAGCTCAAAGTCACTGTCACTGATGAGGATGTTAAGAAGTTCTATGATGAGAACCCCTCCAAGTTCGAGCAGCCTGAGAGCGTGCGAGCCAGCCACGTGCTGATCTCCACCAAGGACCCCGCCACCGGGACCGACCTCTCCGAGGACAAGAAAAAAGAAAAACTCAAGCTTGCCCAGACGGTCATGGAACGTGCCCGCAAAGGTGAGGACTTCGCCAAACTCGCCAAGGAATTCTCCGAGGACCCCGGCTCCAAGGACAAGGGCGGCGAATATACCTTCCCTCGCGGCCAGATGGTTCCTGAATTCGAAAGCGCCGCGTTCTCACTCCAGACCAACCAGGTCAGTGATGTCGTCACCACGCAGTTCGGCTATCATATCATCAAGCTGAGCGAGAAAATTCCGGCCCAGAAAACCGAGTTGTCCAAGGTTTCCGACCGCGTGCGGGATTACCTCAAGCAGCAGGCTCTGGGCAAACAAGCCCCCGATTTTGTGGCCAAGCTCAAGAGCGAAGCCAACCTCGAAATCCTCGACGAAAAGCTCAAGAAAAAGGATGATCAGTTGGGGCTGCCGGCCGGCCACCCGCCCATCGGCGCCGCCCCGGAATCACCCTCCAAGCCCGCCAAGAAGTAAAGCCACCTCCGCGCGCCAAATGGTGGCGGGCGATCTCAATGATGGCGCCGCTCGGTTCCCCCCGGGCGGCGCATATCAACCACGGCATCCCTGCGGCCCCCCCCCGCTTGAGACTCACCGGTTTCCCAGACTGCCAGGGGCCCAGGGGCCGCGTAGCGGCCCCGCGCCGGCAGGCGCGCGTGGATTCCAGCCACGGAAATCATGCGAATGGAATGACGTGCGCCGCGTGGGCCTTTATTTCCAGAGCCGTTGAATGGAACGGATGAGAACCGTCGAGCTGACCACGAACACGCCCACGAGAGCGAACGCCACGCCCGTGCGGCCGTACAGGAAATTTCCGACGGCAAAGAGTCCCGACCAGATGGTTGCGCAACCCGCGGACCAGGCGAGCATCGCCGCCGGAATGCTCTCGCCGGGAATCCCATCATCCTCGGGCAGGCCGGCCAGCCGGCGAACGTGGTTCCAACCGGGACCAAACGGGCGCACCTTCCGGTAAAATGACACCAGAATGGCGGGATCGGTTTGGGGGCCCAGGTAGGCGGTCGCCAGCCAGCAAATGGTGGTGACTCCGATCGTCAACAGCAGCGCGTAATGCGCGGGCAAGCCCAGGTCGAACTGCTTGTGCAGGATGATCAGTGCGAAGGAAATGCCAAAAGAACTCGCCATTGCCACCACTTCGCACCAGGCCGTGATGCGCCACCAGAACCAGCGCAGGAGGTAGATCAACCCGGTGCCGGCACCCACCTGGAGGATGATGTCAAACGCATCCTTGGCCGAATCCAGCAGGTAAACCATGCCACTGGCGCATACGAAGAGCAGCACGGTGGCCCAGCGGCCCATCAGCACATAATGCTTCTCCGTGCCGTCCCGCCGCACAAACCGACGGTAAAAATCATGCACCAGGTAGGATGACCCCCAGTTCAGGTGAGTCAGGATCGTTGACGAGTTGGCCGCGATCAAGCCGCCCACCATCAACCCCACAAAACCCACCGGCAGGAATTTGAGCATCGCGGGATAAGCAATGTCGTGGCCCAGCAACTTGGGATCCATGTTGGGGAAGGCCCGTTGGATGTCGGAAAGCTGCGGGTAAACAATCAGCGAGCACAGCCCGACCAGAATCCAGGGCCAGGGGCGCAGCACATAATGCGCGATGTTGAAGAACAGCACCGCTCCCAGGGCATCTTTTTCCGACTTCGAGGCCAGCATGCGCTGGGCGATATAGCTGCCCCCGCCCGGTTCGGCGCCGGGATACCAGGTCGCCCACCACTGCACCGCGATCGGCATGATGAACACCGCCAGGGCCAGGTCCCAGTTGCTGGTGAAATCCGGGAGCATGTTCAGGTAATTCACCATGGTCCCGTTCGGCCCCGGCATCGGACCTGACAGTTTTTCCACCATCACGTCCAACCCGCCCACGTGGCGCACCGCGAAAAACGCGGCGGCGATCACCGCCGTCATCTTGATGACGAACTGGATCATATCGATGACCAGCACGCCCCAGAGCCCGGAATGGGCGGCAAACGCCACATTCAGCACGCCGCAAAGGACCAGGGTTTGCCAGCGGGGCAGGCCAAACAGGATGTTGGCAATCTTGCACGCCGCCAGGCTCACCGTCGCCATGATCACGCAGTTGAACAGGAAACCGAGGTAGATGGCCCGAAACCCCCGCACCACCTGCGCGGCTTTTCCCGAGTAGCGGATTTCATAAAACTCGAGGTCGGTCATGACTTCCGAGCGCCGCCACAGCCGCGCGTAAAAGAAGACCGTGGCCACCCCGGTGAGCGTGAACGCCCACCAGCACCAGTTGCCCGCCACGCCCTGCCGCCGAACGATATCCGTGACGAGGTTGGGGGTGTCGCTGCTGAAGGTCGTGGCCACCATGGAGAGCCCCGCCAGCCACCACGGCACCGACCTGCCCGAAACGAAGAACTCGGTCGTGTTCCGGGCGGAGCGTTTGGCAAAATAGAGCGCCGGCAGAAAGCAAACCGCCAGGCTCGCGAATACGATGACCCAATCAATTAACTGCAATCGCATAGGAATATGCCGTGACTCGGCGGTGGCATCATGGAAAAGGGAATCTCCTTACACAAGCAGTTATCAGCAAGCATGGACTTTTTGTCCGGTTGCGGGCACTTTCAAGGCATGCTGTTATCTCGGTTGGGATCAGGGGGCTCGGATGCGGAGGGACGGAAAACTCACCTGCGAGCCGGTGGAGGGCGGGGTCGTTTATGATTCGCTTGCTGGCGCTGGACTTGGACCAGACGCTGTTCGGACATGATCTGGCAATCTCCGCCCGCGTTCAAGAGGCCATCGCGGAAGCCCGGGCTGCCGGCGTGCGGGTGACCATTGCCACTGGCCGTGAGCCGTACGCCGCTTCTCGCGTGGCGCGCGAGTTGCATCTCACCTCACCGATCATTTGTTCGCAGGGCGGATGCATTTACGATCACTTGAAATCCCAGGTGTTGCACGACGAACGGCTGCCGCTGGCCTTGCTGCCCGACATTCTCGCGCTCGTGGAACGAAAGGGCTGGAGCATTCACTTTGAAACGCCTGACCGGCTGTTCTTTCCGCCCAAGTCCAACCATTCGCCGGCCTTTTTCGAACTGCTCCGCTATTCGAACTGGGTGCGGGTGGGGGATCTGCTGACCGACATGCCTGAGACGCCGCTGAAATTCATCATCACCGTGGAACGTACGGAAGACCGGGCGGGCGTGGTTGCCGGTCTCCGGGAAGCCTTGGGGAAGGTCATCAACGTGGTGCCCTCGCATCCGCACTTTGTGGAAGGAGTGCCGGCGGGCGTGGACAAAGGCCATGGCCTGGCCTGGTTGGCCGGCCATCTGGGCATTCCGCAGGCGGACGTCATGGCGTTGGGCGACAGCGAGGCGGACATTCCCATGATTGAGTGGGCGGGCGTGGGTGTTGCCATGGGCAATGCGTGCCCGGCAACCAAAGCTGCGGCCGATTGGGTGGCTCCCTCCCTGCAAGCCGACGGCGCGGCCGTCGCGATCGAAAAGTTCATCCTGAGTCGGGCAGGGTGACCCGGGCCGCGGCCGCCTTCCCGCTCAAGGTCATAAAACCGGGATGCGGGTGGAACGTGCCCTGTCCGCCGTCCCCAGGCAAAAAGGAGAGAATTAACAAAGCCGGAATCCGCCAAAGTTTCGCGCGCATGGATTCGACTCTTGCCAAGCACGAGTCTTTCTGTTAGATGTCCTGCCGGTCAAGCGCGGGTGTGGTTCAGTGGTAGAATGCGGGCTTCCCAAGCCTGAGATGAGGGTTCGATTCCCTTCACCCGCTCCATCCTTCAAAATCAAAGACTTACGTGGAATTTCCGGGGTAAAAAGCACAAAGTAAGAACAAAAGTAAGAACACGGGTTCGGTTTTTTCGCTCTGTCTCGGTGCCAGGACCCCTCGAATTCCAGGGCCTCTGGCAACGGATTTGAACGGGTTGTCATTGAAAAAGTCGACCGTAAAAGCAAATCAACGGGCGCCCAGAGAAATAATGTGGTGCGCTGGCTGATCCTCGACAGCTCAGCAACCGAGGAAATGGAGCCGGTCAATCATCACGGTGGACCAGAGCGATTCGACCTGGTGCGATTCTGGCCGGTTGGTGTGAAGTAGGCTGGCTGGAGGGTGTCATTGTGTCCCACTCAAATCCACCGGCCAACTCCCTTTTGGGCAGCCAAGAATCTTTCGACTCGGACGGTATTTGTCCAAGCCTCCCGGTTACAATCCGGGCATGAACAATGGATTAGAAACGCAGAACCCGGAAGTCGATGCAGGCGGTCTGGATATTGGCACCGGTTCAAATTTCAGCATCCAACGACCCCAGAGGTCCCAGAACATCAGCAATTCCACCGCGCCTATGTCCTTAACCATCCAATTCCAGGAAATCCCCATCACCCGCTCCAACTTCAACATAAGCCAATAGAATCAAGGGTTCCATCACTTCATGCACTCGTCAAAAGCGCAAAGTGAGAATAAAAGTGAGAATAACGGGCGGCGGATTCAAGTTACGAGCGGCACAAAACCATTGTCGACCAAGGGTTTTGAAGGTCAATCGCCTGGCCCCTGAGTGAGAATGAACCAGACGGCACCCTCTCTTTTGTCGCCTTGGTGAAATTGAGCTTTGAGAGGCTTTCCTCTACTTGCGTAACCAGACGATAGCGCTGGATTTCAAAAAGTCCCACCATTGACCTCGACATAGGTGGAGAGCAGGAGGACCGGGGTGGTGTTGTGTTACTTGCGCCAACTTCGTAACCGTCCGGCGGAACCGTATGGGGCTAGCGGCGCGTCGGGTAGTTGCACGGGGCGAGCCAACCTGCTGGGAGCTGAGCCGTGCGTCCGAAGGATTCAGCCGCTGGGACAGGGCGGCGGGGTTTTGGAGGCGAAG